>JAQSYD010000053.1 GCA_029256325.1 Clostridia bacterium | reverse complement strand
GCTTGAACAAAGTGAAAGCCAGCGTCTTTAGGCGCTGGCTAGTAAAAGAGGCTTATAGCCTCAGTGCAAACCACCCGTTTTACGGGTGGTTATGATTTTTTATACAAGCAAAAGTTGGCATGAATTATGCATCTTTGATAGGTATTCATTCATATATAGGAGGGAGAAAAATGCTTCGTTTTTTAGCAAATCTTACATTTTTATTTAAAGAGTATAGCTTTCTAGAACGGTTTGACATGGCAAAATCCATAGGCTTTACTTCTGTAGAGTTTAAGTTTCCGGAGCCTTTTAATATAGGTCCGGTAGAGGCACAGCTAAAGAAAAATGGACTTAAGCCATATCTGTTCAATTTCCCGGTAGATATTCAGGCTGTTGGAGGTAGAGGAATCGCAAATAACCCTGAAAGACAGAAAGAATTTCAACTGGGGGTAAAGCAGGCAATAGAAGCAGCGAGCCAACTGGGTGTGAAAAGTATAAATTTCTTCTGCGGCACCAGGATTGCCTCTTATACAGAGGAAGAAATGTGGGATACACTGGTTTCAAATCTGAAATATGCATCGGATGAATTGAAACTACATGACATGAAGCTTACAATTGAACCTCTGAATCACTATGACAATCCGGATATTTTCATTGACTCAACTGCCAAAGGCTTGAAGCTACATAAGGCGATAGGGAGAAGTAATATGTTTGTCCAGCTGGATATTTACCATGCTAGACAAGAGGGTGAAGATGTCTTTGAAATACTGGAAAAACATTTGCCTGCAATAGGGCATATACAAGTTGCCGACCATCCTGGCAGGCATCAGCCTGGCACTGGAGAGATAGAAATGGTTAAGCTGTTGAATATGATTGAAGCATCAGATTATGAGGGATTTGTATCTTTAGAATATATTCCAGTGTCAGACACACGATCATCTTTAGAATGGTTTAGAGAAAATGGATATGATTTATCTTCCGATTAGAAAAATCAAATGGAGGTGATGTATGATGGTAAAACCAAAGGTATATGTTACGCGACCCATACCTGTCGAAGCAATAGAAATGTTAAAAATGCATTGTACTGTTGAAATGAACTCCGATCCACGCCCTATGCCTAAGGAGGAGCTGCTAAAGAAGCTTCAAGGTCATGATGCAATACTCGTGTCCCGTACAAACATTGACGAGGAAATCAGTCAAGCCATTAAGTCGCGTTGTAAGATTCTGGCAAATTATGGTGTTGGATATAACAATATTGATGTGGAAGCGGCAACCAGAAATGGAATATATGTAAGCTATAATCCGGGGGTAGTCACTGAAGCTACCGCTGATTTGACTTGGGCTTTACTTCTAGCCACAGCACGGCGTATTGTGGAATGTGACCAATATGTACGAAAGGAAAAGAAGGATTGGGGCCCCATGAATCTTATGGGCGTTGAAGTCAGTGGTAAAACCCTAGGCATCATAGGTGCCGGACGTATTGGTATGGCTGTGGCACAACGGGCTAAAGGGTTTAACATGCATATTATCTATACTAGCACAAAGCCTAATCCTGCTTTTGAGGAAGCAACGGGTGGAATATTTGTGGAGAAGGGTACTCTCTTAAAGGAATCGGATTTTGTTTCTATACACGTGCCTTTATTACCCACTACAAAGCACCTTATCAGCAATGATGAGCTTAAGTCCATGAAAAGTACTTCTATATTATTGAACACTTCCCGTGGGCCAATAATAGACGAGAAAGCATTAGTAGCAGCACTTCGAGAAGGGGAAATTGGAGGTGCAGGCCTTGATGTTTTTGAAAGAGAACCTGAGCTGGAGCCTGGGTTGATTGAATTTCCTAATGTTACACTTACCCCTCATGTTGGTACATCCACCTTGGATACAAGAATAAAAATGGGTGAAGGCTGTGCCAAAAGCATTTTGGCTGCCCTTAATGGACATATTCCGCCAAACTGTGTAAATCCTAATGCAGGATCTAATCGTTAATATCTTGAATTCCCCCGTATTTTATTTGAAGTCTGTTTCTCTTTAGGTTTAGGAAATTTAGGCTACTTTTAGGTAAAAAATATACGCCTAAAAGTAGCCTAAAAAATGATATTTTTCCAACAACCTGTGAAAAAGTAGAGAAACAGGCGTTTTTTTTGTCTAAATAAACTTGGTATGGTATTTGCTTTTATAGTAAAGCAAGAAGGCATTAGCAAAATATCCCTAAAAAGGAGGTTGTGAAAATGACAGAATATCGCCTTGGAATTTTAAAAGGAGATGATATAGGTCTAGAAATAGTGCCAGTGGCTGTCAAGGTACTTCAATCGGCAGTAGAAAGATACAAAGACATCAAGATCAATTGGGTAGAGCTGCCTATTGGTTATCCATCTTATTTGGAAACTGGTGAAACTTTGCCTGTAAAGACATTGAGCAAGTTATATGAGCTGGATGGATGGATTTTAGGACCCATTGGACATATGGCTTATCCTCAAAACGATCCAAAGGCTGTCAATCCGCATCCCATATTGCGAAAGAAATTTGATTTAGTGAGCAATATCAGACCGGCAAAATCCTATCCTTTTATCAGTAGTCTGCACAAAGAGGTGGATGTGGTTATTATAAGGGAAAATAACGAAGGCTTTCAGCCTGACCGTAATATGCACAAAGGACTTGGTGAGTTTATGCCTACACCAGATTTGGCATTATCTGTACGCGTCATAACGAAAAGAAACTCTGAGATGGCTGCAAGAGCGGCTTTTGAAATAGCACGTCAGCGCAATGGTATGAAAAAGGTAAGTGCAATTCATAAGAATACTGTATTTAAACTGGGGTGTGGACTATTTATCGATACTTGCAGGGAGGTAGCCAAGGAATTTCCGGATATCAGCTTTGAAACGGTGGTGGTTGACACCTTTGCTATGAAGCTGGCAATGCGGCCTCAAAACTTTGATGTAGTAGTGACTACCAATATGTTTGGGGATATATTAACGGATTTAGCTGCCGGCTTGGTAGGGGGATTAGGCATGGCGCCTGGTTTATGTGTTGGACCGCATTATGTGATGGCTCAAGCAACTCATGGATCTGCCCCGGATATAGCGGGAAAACAGATTGCCAACCCCTATGCGATGATCATGTCTGCTCAAATGCTTCTTTCTTGGTTGGGAAATCAGAAGGGTGATATTTCAGCAATCCAAGCAAGTGAGGATATTGTTTTGGGTGTAGAAAAGGTTTTAAACGAATTAAGACTTGTTACGCCGGATTTAGGAGGAGAAGCTTCCACCGAAGAAATGGGCACGGCAATATGTGAGGCAATCAAATCAATGGCATAAATTTATTAGCACAACTGGAGGTTTTTATCATGGGCTTGACTGTTACAGAAAAAATATTAGCTGACAGAGTGAAAAAAAATGTGGTTAAACCAGGGGAGATTGTAGAGGTTCCTGTGGATGTGGCCTTTATTCATGATAACAATGGCCCTATTGCCTTGCAGCAGTTCGCTAAATTGCCACAGGCAAAAGTTTGGGCTCCGGAAAAGGTTTACTTTGTCCTAGACCATCATTCGCCATCCACTACTTTTAGAGCTGCACAGCATCATCGTAATATACGTGATTTTGCAAAGCAATTCGGCTGCCATATTATAGACGTGGGTCGGGGGGTGTCACATCCGGTACTAGCTGAGGAAGGGATTCCCAGACCCGGTAAGATTATTGTAGGCACAGATTCACACACCGTTGGATTAGGTGCTTTTGGATGTTTAGCAACAGGGATCGGCTCTACCGAAATGACAGCAGTTTTAACTACAGGCAGAATTTGGATGAGGGTGCCTGAAACTGTAAAGGTGATCCTTAAGGGGAAATTATCTATGGGAGTCTGCGCAAAAGATGTGGCGTTACTTGTCTTAAAGCATTTCGGACCCTCCTTCTTAAACTATATGACTATAGAGTTTGATGGACCACTGCTTCAAGACTTATCTATAGAAGAGCGTATGACAATTACCATAATGGGATTAGAAATGGGTGTAAAAAATGCACTTATGCCCGTTGATAATAAACTGATTCATAAACTGCATACTTCACGAGAAAAAGAATCAATCTATACCGCTGACCCTGATGCGAACTATGCTTCTACTATACATTTTGATGTATCTGGATTAGCGCCAATGGTAGCAACACCAGGCCTGCCAACAAATGGCATCCAAATAGAAGGTGTGGAGGGAACTGAGATTCATCAGGCTACTTTAGGATCCTGCTCAGGTGCATTCTATCATGATCTCAAGCAAGCTGCTGGAATACTGAAGGATAGAAAGGTAAACCCAAAGGTTCGCTTTATTATAGTTCCAAATACATCACATGTAATCAGTGAGGCAGCTCATACAGGGGTTCTTCAAACTCTCTTAGATGCAGGGGCAATTATCTCTTCACCCTCCTGTGGGACCTGTGCCGGATATGAGGTAGGCTGTTTAGCACCAGGAGAAGTATGTATATCAACCACTACTCGCAACATGGACGGAAGAATGGGTGCTGGAGGGAAAATCTATCTGGCAAGTGCATTAACTGTCGCGGCTTCTGCTGTAGCGGGGTATATTACTGATCCTCGTCAGTATCTAGGGGGTGATTCTTTTGACAGATAATCAATGCATTTTCTCGGGGAGAGTTTGGAAGTTTGGGGACAACATAAGCACGGATCATATTCTTCCATCACGTTTTATGACACAAGTTGAGCCCCATGAGCTTGCCATGAATTGTATGGCTGGATGTGATCCTGAGTTTTCTAGAAAGGTTCAGCCTGGAGATGTTTTGGTTGCAGGAGATAATATTGGCTATGGTTCAAGTAGAGAACAAGCACCGCAAGCGCTTAAACATTCGGGGATTCGTGTTGTAATTGCAAAGTCCTTTGCCAGGATCTTTTATCGGAATTGCTTCAATATTGGCATATCAGCTATTGTCTGTCCTGCTTACGTTCAAGAAGCTTGTGAAGGTGATTTAGTTGAAGTCAATCTTACAGAGGGAGTAATCTTAAACAAATCGCTTTCAAAAACCTATCATTTTACAAAACCACCTGAATTTATGCTGGATTATATCAGATTAGGCGGGCTAATCCCTTATTTAGAGAAACAAATGAACAAGGAGTGTAAGGATTAAAAATAACAGAAAAAGGTGATTGAATATGGCAGTAATTAATAAAGAAAAATGTACCGGCTGCAAGATTTGCCAAACCTATTGTACAGTAGATGCCATCATTTACGATGGGGATAATCACAAATGTTATATTGATCAGAATCGTTGTACGGAATGTTACGTTTGTTTGAGACAAAAAGTTTGCCCTAGAGAAGCTATTGAGTCAATTGAATTGGATAACTTCTACAAGCAGTTTCAACATGTAATAAGCGATCCTGTGGAAAACCACGGAGTTACAGGTGTTACTGGAAGAGGTACGGAGGAAGTAAAGACCAATGATGTTTCAGGACGTGTAAAGAAGGGTGAAGTAGGGGTTTGCATCGATATGGGACGCCCTGGCATGGGCGTATTTCTGAGGGATGCCTCTAAGGTGGCAATGGCTTTGGCAGATGTAGGGGTTGAACTGCTTCCTGCTGAACATACACCTTTGGGCGCATTGATGAAGGATCTCAAAACCGGTGAATTGGTGGAGGAATGTCTTGATTACCATCTGCTGTCAGTAATCGTGGAAGGCAAGTGCCAAGAAAGCCAGTTAAAAGATGTATTGGTGACTTTGCAAAAGGTTGAGAAGGAAATAGATACCGTCTTTTCGTTGGGATTAATACTAAGAGTGGATGAAAACGGCCAGACAGAAGCAATGAGCTGTTTAGATGAGTTAGGAATTCCTCAGCCATATCGAGGTAAAGTAAATGTCGGACTGGGTCGTCCTTTATGTTTAGATTAGGGGGTACTAAAAAATGACACATTCATTGCATCGTTCAGGGGACATTGAGTCTCAGAAGAGAGATTTCTGCTGGTTTATGTACCAGACAAAAGGGATTAACGATAAGGACATTAAACCAAAAGCGCTTGAATTTATCGCTGCCGCCGAAGTATGCGGATCTGAAAACTGGGGTGATGTTAAAACAGGTCCAATTACAAGATTTTCAGTGAAGGAAATAAAGGACAATATCACTGACAAATCAAGACTACGAGGGGTATTTACAAGCAGGGAGCAGATTGTGGATTTCTTGAGAATAATGAAGGAAAAGGATACCGGGATGTCCGTTGTGGCTACAGGCGTGTTGTCTGAAGTTATCCCAGCCTGCAAAGAAGCAGGTGTGACACCACATTCCATAAATTATTCTCTAGGTGTATGGGGAAAGAAAGATAATCTCCCAGATGAAATAACACTTTCTATAACGACGATGTGTGGGCACCATATGATTCCGCCCAAATTCGTCAAGCATGTTATGGAGCAGGTTGGAAAAGGACGCATGACTCCAGAAGTTGGCGCTCTAAAGCTGGCTAATTTCTGCTATTGCGGAATATTTAACCATATACGCTGTGCCGATATCATTGCAGAAAATATTGATAAATAGATAAGTAATAAATGTTGAAATAAAAGCAAGAGTATAACTCTAATTGAGCAAGGAGGGAAATTGGCAGATATTGTGAAGATTAGGTCGACTTTCTGAAGAAAGGGGGATAGGTATGATTGAAGTAAGAATGGCGAAAACAGCAAAGATGATTATGAAGTCAGTACTAGGTATAAAGCCTGGGGAAAAATTACTCATTATCACAGATACGGAGAGACCTGCAAGTATTACGAAGGTTTTGGCAGTCGCTGCAGAGATCGCAGGGGCAGATATGGTGATCATGACAATGTCGCCAACCGGTATGAGTGGAGTTGAACCACCGGATATCGTAGCTTCTGCCATGATAGCAGCAGATGCGATTATCAACCAGACAAGTCATTCAATGACGCATACCAATGCACAAAGAGCAGCCGTTGCACATGGTGCCAGGGTGTGTAATATACGTAATGTTAATGAAGACATGATGATTAGAGGTGGCATTACAGCTGATTATGTTGAAGTGAAACGTATCAGTGACATGTTGGTAGAGATTATTAATCAAGGGGAATGGGTTCATATAACTACACGGGAAGGAACGGATGTTAAGTTTAGTATAAAGGACCGATTAGGCTATTCACTTTCTGGCTTTGCAACAAAACCTGGAGAATTTTCAGGTCTGCCTGACGGAGAGGCAGCATGTGCACCATTAGAGGGGACAGCAGAGGGAGTCATTGTGAATCCATATCTGATTGAGGATATCGATGTGGTAAAGGATCCAATACGAATTGAGATTAAGGATGGTTTGGTGCAAAAGGTAGAAGGGGGAAGAGAGGCTCAAGAGCTGCTGAAAGTGTTGGATAAGGCAGGAGGAGCTGGGAGGAACATAGCTGAATTCGCATTTGGCACCAATCCTGCGTGTAGAATCATCGGCAAATCCAGAGAGGATAAAAAGAAGCTGGGGACAGCACATATTGCTATTGGTGATAGTAAATCCTTGGGAGGGACTGTGGACTGCTACATGCATATGGACATCATGTTTTTAGAGCCTACAATAATGGTTGATGGAAAAGTAATTGTGGCAGATGGAAAGATTGTTGTTTTATAATTCGGTCTTGCCATGCTAGAGCCATGAAACCTTAGTAACCTGTTATAGTTTTCAAGCAGTGTCCAATATAATTATAAATTAAGGGAGGAAAAGAGTAATGTCAACAAAAATGAGAACCTATCTGGTAATTTTCATGACTTTTGTATTACTTGTAACAATAGGAACCGGGTGTGCAGCACCAAAAGAGACACCACAGCCAGCACCAACACCAGCCCCAGCCCCAGTGGCAGCTGAAACTCCAAAACCTACTTATCCTGAAAAAGAAGTTGAAGTTGTTTATCATTCTTCTGCTGGATCGGGAGGGGATATTTTCTTGAGAACAATGGGTAAAGCTGTTGACAAAAACCTGGGTAAGGCATGGGTTGTGAATAACATGCCCGGTGCATCAGGTGCCAATGCTTGGAACTACTCAGCAAAGGCAAAACCTGATGGATACACACTCCTTGGCATTTCATCTACCATCATAACATCACCAATTCTAAATGAAATGCCGGTAAGCTATAAGGATTTCGAGCCTGTAGCAATGATGTTTACAGATCCTATGGTACTCTTTGTGCCTGCAGATTCAAAACTAACCTCCATTAAAGACCTTGTTGATACAGCGAAGGCAAAGCCCGGGAAAGTAAAGTTTGCCGGTGGTACACCTGGAGAACTGGGTTTCGTGGCAGGACGTGAATTAATGAAAGCTGCAGGCTTTGAAATAGCTCTGGTTCCATTCGAGGGCGGCGGTGACGCAGCAGTAACTGTATTAGGCGGCCACTTGGACGGAGGAATAGGAGAATATGCAGAAATTGCTTCAAATGTTGAAGCCGGAAAGCTCAGAATTATTGGTTCCTTTAACAAAATGCCCTTGAGTCCTGATATTCAAACTGTAGCTGAGGCTGGTTATCCAGAGGTTAAAGTAGAAAAACTCAGAGGCGTACTTGCACCTAAAGGTACTCCTAAAGAGGTTATTGACATCATAGCTGAAGCTATGAAAAAAGCACTGGATGATCCAGATTTCAAAAAGTATTATGAAGCCGGCAACTTGATACCAAGCTTTAAAGCTGGTGATGACTTCAGAAAGCTTATGGACGAACAGGACGCACAGATAAGAGCGGCAGTAGGTAAGTAACATTTTCCTTACCCGGGTGGGGAAATCCCGCCCGGGAATTCATATAGGAGAGGTGATAGCAGATGTTTAAACGGGAAGATGCATTGGTGGGAATAGTATCAGTTTTGCTGGGTATTTTTGTACTTGTAGTAGCCTCGAATTTTCATGAAACCACTATGCTTGACCCAGCCGGACCAGAGGGTGTGCCAATAATCCTTGGCTGGGGCATATTATTAATTGGGATTATTCACATCGCAGGTGCATTATTGGCACCAAAAATCAATGAAGATAAGCAAGCCAAGTGGACTAAGGATTTTGAAACTGCAAAACCAGTTTTACAAATAACACTTGTTTGTATATTATATCTTTTTTTATTGGAGTACATCGGTTATCTTATCGCTACGCCTTTATTGATGATAGGAATTATGTGGGTAATAAATGTAAGAAATGTTAAGAGCCTATTACTTACATCAATTTTTACTACAATAGTATTATTCCTTATTTTTGGTGTTGCTCTTAAAGTAAAGCTTCCAATGGGATTTTTAGAGAGCATTTTATAAAGTATTCTTTGCACTATTTGAACTAGAAAACAACTACTTTGAAAGGAGGTAATATTATGTTAGATTCCCTTATAACCGGATTATCTACAGTGCTTCAATGGGAATCTTTACTTGCAATCATTTTTGGTGTGGCCTGGGGAACCTTAGGCGGCATGATACCAGGAATTAATGCAACGATTGCCATGGCCCTTTTGCTTCCCTTTACCTGGAGTATGGATCCTGTAATTGCAATTATGATGCTTGGAGGAGTATACTGCGGTGGGGAGTATGGAGGATCGATTCCTGCTGTGCTCATTGGAACCCCAGGAACCAATGCTGCCGCTTGCACCGTTTATGACGGATATGAGCTTCATAAGCAGGGGAAGACCGGATTGGGTCTTTATACCTCGCTTAATTCGTCGGTAATTGGAGGTATTTTTAGTGCCATATGTCTGATTTTAGTGGCAGTGCCCCTTGCAGGTGTGGCTTTAGCTTTTGGTCCAGCAGAATATTTTGCACTGGCATTTTTAGGATTATCCATGATTTGTTCACTTGGAGAAAAAAATGTATTTAAGGGGATATTGGCAGGTTTCTTTGGTATCCTACTGGCAACAGTAGGCTTTGATCCTATTGCAGGAGTGCCGCGTTTCACTTTTGGTTTTATGTCAATGACAGAAGGCTTTAACATGGTTCCTCTCATGATGGGACTTTATGCGATTTCAGAGATGTTTAAGCAGGCTCAGGAAGTAATGGCTGGAGAGACATTCAATTTAAAGGTGAAAACGGATACCACCTTTCCTAAATGGAGTGAAATTAAACGCCTTTTCCCATTTAATATTTTTGGCTCGATAATAGGTGTTATAGTTGGAGTTATGCCGGGTGCAGGAGCTACGGTAGCATCATTCCTCGGCTACAGCTGGGCAAAACGCTTGAGTAAAAACCCTGATTCTTTTGGAAAAGGCAACCCTGCCGGTGTGGCAGTGCCGGAGTCAGCCAATAATGGTGCAACAGGAGGAGCCATGGTACCTTTATTGGCCCTTGGTATTCCCGGCTCAAACTCTACAGCCATCATGCTGAGTGCATTAATGATTCACAATGTCACTCCCGGACCTATGCTTTTTACCAAATCACCGGAAATACCCTATAGCTTATTTGTTTCTATGTTGTTTGCAAATATATTTATGTTCTTTGTTGGATATTTGTTTATAAAGTTTGCCATTAAGGTAACCTCGATATCAAAGCAAGCATTGGTTGCAGTAATCATTGCATTGGTATTTACCGGCGTATATGCTTACAGCTTGGAAATATTCAGTGTTGCAGTTGCATTGGCTTTTGGGCTGATCGGCATGATATTGCGCCGTTTTGAAATACCACATACAGCTAGTGTTTTGGGATTCGTTTTAGGCTTTATTATGGAGGCAAATTTACGCCGTGCACTCATTGTATCTGAGGGAAGCATGGGTGGGGCGTTCTTTAATTCTACACTTAGCTCCATCCTCTTAATCGCAGCATTTGCTTCTATCGCATTATCCATTGCGAGAGGTGTTATAAGCTCTAGAAAATCTAAAACCTCTGCAGCTGCATAAAGGAGGTATGCATAGATGAAATTAACAAGAATGGCCTATGCTGCCAATATGCTTATTTATCAAGTTCTTGCTTTGAAGAATGGAGAAACAGTGCTGATAGTTACAGATACTGATCGACCAAGGTCAATTACGGAAGCGATTGCCTATAGTGCAGTATCTGCAGGAGGACAGGTAACAGTAATGATTATGCAGCCCCAACAGATTGGGGGTGAAGAACCCCCAGCAGCGATAGCTGCTGCCATGGCAGCATCAGAAGTGATTATAAATCAATCAACGCAGAGTCTTACTCACACTGAAGCGGCCAGACGTGCTATGAGGGAAGGTGCAAGAATAGCTAATTTAAGAAATTTTACAGAGGAAATGATGTTTAACGGTGGGATCAATGCAGATTATCATCAGGTAAAAAAGGTAAGCGAGCACATTGCCGACTTACTTACTAAAACTGACAAGATACGTTTAACAACTCCTGAGGGCACAGATCTAACAATGTGGACTAAGGGTAGAAAGGCTATTGCACAGACCGGCTTCGTAACAAAACCTGGCATGCTGTCTGGGCTGCCGGATGGAGAGGCAACGCTTGCACCCCTGGAGGGAGTAAGTGACGGAATAGTTGTTTCTCCATACATTGCAGATCAAATTGGTGTGATTTCGGAACCTTTTCAAATGGAGATAAGAAATGGCCGGATTACTAAGATTTCAGGAGGAAAGCAAGCAATAGAGCTGAAAATGCTTCTAGAGCGTAAAGATGAAGCGGGATATAATGCAGCGTCTCAGTTTGCGTTAGGAACAAATCCGGCATGCCGTATTGTTCCTAATACTAGAGAGGTAAGTAAAAAGTTAGGTACTGCACACATCGCAATTGGTGACAATCGCAGCTTGGGAGGGAATAGCGCCAGCACCTTTCATATCGACTTTGTATTCTTGAATCCAACAGTATATTTTGATGACTGCTGCATAATCAAGGAGGGTCAGTACCTTATAGCTATGGGAGATGAATAATATAAATGGTCCATTTGTTCTACCTTTGACCAGCATGTACTGGTCTTTTTTTATGGGTTGCCGCGCTCTAATATTCGTACAACAATAATTTATTTATTAACATAGAGAAGATATGAACAGCTGTTGCATATAGAATATTATCGAGAATTACGTAAGACTTAATCTTTAATCACTAGGGGTGAAATGATGAGCTTTGAATACATTTTACGTATTGGCTTACTTCTAAGCTTAGGTGGTTTAGGTGCTTTGCTTGCTGTTAAGCTTAAATTGCCAACCGGAGTATTCCTAGGGCCTATAGTACTTGTTGCAGCTTATCAGATAGCTTTTGGAACAATTATGGAGAAACCAAGCTGGTTTAGACTAATCGTACAGATTGTGATAGGAATTGTATTAGGCACCAGTGTTACAAAAGCATTTTTTCACAGCTTTAAGAAAATTATCAAACCAACCATTATGGTATGTAGTGCTTTGATTAGCGGAGGATTTCTTATGGCAGTGCTTATTCATCGCTTAACAGGCTGGGATATTCATACCTGCATATTAGCTACGGCGCCGGGTGGTCAGGCGGAGATCATCATGCTGGCTGATAGCATAGGTGCGGAGACTGAAAAGGTTATTGCTCTTCAGTTAGTGAGAAATCAGCTGGTTGTTATAGGTTTGCTGCCATTGGCGAAATATTTTATGAAGTATAGAGAAAAGGAGATCCCGTGATATGACAAAAAAATGGTTTGTTTGTCTATCGGCTGTCTTAGGAGGGTTGCTTTTTAATTATTTAAGAATACCTGCAGGAGCTATGGTTGGCTCACTACTCGGTACAGCAGCCTCACAGATGGTAATGGATATTAGGCTTGACATATCACCAATTATTAAGCGTTCAACCAGGATGATTTTGGGGTGTTATATTGGATTAGGAATCACAATTGAAGGAATTCAACAGTTTAAAAACATTTTAGGGGCGGTGGCAATAGGTATAATCGGTATTATGCTTGTTACTTTGTTGACAACAAGCATTTTATATAAATTCTATCAATTCAATTTAATGCAGGCTTTCCTAAGTTCTCTTCCTGCAGGATTATCAGAGATTGGCATGAATGCAGAGGAGTTCAAAGTGGATCCCTTGCAATTGACTACAATCCATCTCATGAGACTTATTTCAACACTTGTTCTTATCCCATTGCTGGTAAGTTATTTTAAGTGATAAGTTGACAGGAGGGAAACCTATGAAAAAGAAAGTTTGTTATATCGGTTGCAGTGAATCTACATGCAACTATATCTTTCAGAAGCTTACACATTTCCTTGGTGAATATGTAGAGGCTAAGATATGGTGTCTTCAGCATGAACCTACCCTGCCTTATCCAACCTGTGATATTTATATAGCAGCTAGTAAAACAATTTATGAAAGTGTAAAGAGCCAACTACCTGCACATAAACCCGTACTCCTAGCAACAAGAATAATAGATACTGAAAATCTTGATAAGCTTCTAGAGCTCACTTCAGGCACTAAAGCTATCGTAGTGGCAGTCTCAGAAGAGGCGGCTCTTTCTACAATAAATATTTTAAGCAATTTTGGTATTGATTATTTGGCATTGACACCCTATTATCCCGGCTGTGGCATTGAGTTGACTGAAGATATTGCTATTGCTATAACGCCTGGAGTGAGCTATCTCGTCCCTCGAAGCATCAAAAAGGTTGTAGACGTAGGGGTAAGAGGAATAGATATTTCTACCTTTGGAGAGCTGATTCAACAGCTTAATCTTCCCATGGATGTAACAAACAGAATTTCTCATGATTATATAAAAGCCATTTTAAACCTAAGCTTAAGGCATTATAGAATTGCTTCAATTAATGTAGATTTAAAAAGGAAATTAGAAGTAATACTTAAAACAGTAGATGAGGCTATCGTAGCAGTAAATGAATCAAACAAAATTATCGTTTTTAATCCTGCAGCTGAGAGGCTGTTGGATATAAACAGTGTACAAGTCATTGATAAAGATGTGAGAGAGGTTATACCGCAAGTGGACTTTATATCATGTCTTGAGACCGGTGTAGGATATACTAAAGAAATTAAGCTGGCCAATGATTATGATTATATAGTGAGCATTAATCCCATAAATGTAGAAGCAAATAAGATCAGTGGTGTAGTTGCCACCTTCCGCCAAGTTATTCAAGCAAAAGAGCCGGATGAAAAGTACAGGAGAGCATTAAGAAGTAAAGGAAATACAGCAAAATATATATTTAGTCATATTGTGGGCAATTCCAATGAGCTTTTATTAGCATTGACACTGGCAAGAAAGTTTGCAAAGACTGATCTTACAGTTCTTTTGGAGGGTGAGAGTGGTACCGGAAAAGAGGTGTTTGCACAAGCAATACATAATTTCTCGGATCGAAAAAATGAGCCCTTTGTAGCTGTGAATTTTGCTGCCATTCCACAGAACTTGGTGGAGAGTGAATTATTTGGTTATGAGGATGGCGCATTTACCGGTGCTAAAAAAGGAGGGAATGCTGGGCTTTTTGAGGAAGCGCATCTAGGAACTATTTTTATTGATGAAATTGGGGATGCATCCCTAGAGGTCCAAAAAAGGCTTTTAAGGGTGCTGGAAGAAAAGAAGGTTCGTCGTGTGGGCAGCGGTACACAGATCCCAATTGATGTAAGAGTTATTGCTGCAACCAATCAAGACCTTCAATCTTTGGTAAGACAAGGACGATTCAGAACAGATCTTTTTTATCGGCTCTGTGCACTGCCAATAGCCATTCCATCCTTACAAGCACGAGGGGAAGATATTTTTATACTCATCGATTATCTTGCAAGGAAAAATAATGACAGAGAATTAAAGCTGGAAGCACCATTGAAGGAATTTTTCTTAAACTATAGATGGCCGGGGAATATCAGGGAACTTCAAAATGTCGTGGATTATCTTTGCAATATGGTTGGATATGATGAAGCTGCAACCATTAAACATCTGCCAGCCTATTTAGTTCGAAATAATGTTCAGAAGGAAAGCTTGCATCATAAAACACAGATCGCGACAAATGAGCAGTTTGAAGCACTGGCAATGCAATTGAAAAGGCAGGACTTACTTCAAAGTATGACTATGATATTAAGTGAAATCTATAATGCTTCACTTTTAAACAAAGGGGTAGGGCGGCAAACCATACAGAAGAATCTATGCTGCCACGAGGGAATTCTAGCTGACCATAAGGTAAGACAATGGCTAAAGACCTTGGAGGAAATGGGGTATATCGTGTCGGGCAAGACAAAGCAAGGCAGTAAAATTACCCGAGAAGGAGAGTTGTTTCTGGGTTATATTAAAGAGAGATATAACCTTGCTGATTACAAGGAACCAGAAATGCAGACCATTTAATCCTATGGTGCCAGGCACCAGGATATCAGGATTTGAATGAGAATTTCAAATCCTTTTTTTATTCCTGACTCGTTTTAAGCGACAATTGTCATTTCGAGAGAGCCATCATAAGGCTTTAAAAGCTCTTTAAGCATGATAGAATCACAAATGTTATTATCTAACCAAACTTCTGTAAGGTCTGAAGGTAAAATAACCGGCATTCTGTCATGGATAGCACCCATTGCAGAATTAGCAGAAGTAGTAATAATGGTACATCGGTTTATTATAGTGCCATTTTCATCTTGTTCAGCTTTGTAAAGACCGGCCATTCCAAATAGTGGGCTGTTATTTAAAGAAATTTGAATCTTGGTTTTAGTTCCATCAGGATTTTTACGCCATTCGAAAAAAGCGGATGCCGGTATGATGCAGCGACCCTGTGCAAACATGCTCTTAAAGGTCTTTTTCTCGTCAATCGTTTCTCCTCTGGCGTTGATTAGAGGACGATTATCATAAAAGTTTTTTAACCCCCACTTAGCTGGGTCGATGAAGTTTTGTTTATCTTCTCTCGTTACTATGGCAACTATATCCGTTGGAAAAATTTCAAATTTTGCTCCATATCCAACATATCTATTTTGAGCATCAAACAGCAGCATAAGCTGATTCATTCCATATTCAAGTTGATATCTTCCGCACATAAATAACCCTCCATTTTTTATATATTCATTCTAGCACATTTATATGAAGCAAAGCAGAATTAGTGAAGTATGGCTGCAAACATTTAAACAATTATATTTGTATTAAAAGGTAAACTATATTACATATCCATTTTACAATAAACTTTGATAAAATAGATATCATATAATATGAAATTCGCGTAAATAAGATCTTTTTGGAGGATAGAATAAAACATGAAGAGTAAAGAAAAAGTAGGTATTATAAAAATAAATAATGGTATTATTCAGGAAGTCGAAGATGAAGTAGTAGTAGAAAAAATAGTGAATATATATGTGAACAAGGAATTTTATTCTTCTCTTATGTGTACGCCGGAAGAAAAAATTGAATTAGCCATAGGTTTTCTATTTGCTGAAGGCGTTATTTCTTCTATGGAATCCATCAAGAGCATTGTAGAACTGAGTGAAAATTTGATATGTGCTATACTAAATTATGATTTGGAAGAGGATTTTCAGAGCAGAAGGGCCTTGACGTCCGGTTGTGCAAAGGGCAGCATGGACTTGAGCATTTTTGAAGAGAATAACATGAAGCCAATTGCAATCAGTTATCAACATGCTGCTCATGATATTTTGCTTATGATGAAGGAATTCAATCACCGATCATTGCTTTTTAAACAAACAGGTGGAGTGCACAGCTGCGCAATTTGCAGCAATAACAGCATCCATTACTTTTCAGAGGATATAGGAAGACACAATGCATTGGATAAGGTTATCGGAAAGGCGCTGCTTAAAAATACAGCCCTAGAGGATAAGCTGCTTATGACTACTGGAAGAATCTCGTCAGATATAGCAGCCAAAGCAGCAAAGGCGGGTATACCGATTATAGTTTCTCATTCAGCTCCTACAGATATGGCATTGAATATTGCAAGGAAAGCAAATATCACAATGATCGGCTTTGCACGAGGAAGAAGGATGAGTATCTATTGCGGCAGTGACAGAATTATATACTAAACTCAATTTCCGGGTTGTGCTGATGAACGATAAATCGCTGACACTGTCCCTGGAATCGTTCTGTAATCAATTTTTCCACTGAATCAAGGGCATTCATCAATGGACCTCCAATTTGATCCTCATATCCAACCAGCTGAAAAAATATATCGTGGCTATCTAAGGTCATTTTACCCAATTCACTTTGACGCCAGATCCACTTTCTTGTTTGAACGATGTCGCCACTGGTGAAAACCAATTCTCCCGCATCCACAGATTCATATTCTGCAGCACCAAAAGGCAGAAATTTTTCAGTACCCTGAGTATATCGAACAGCCAAGTCTTCAGGGATATCTCTTAAATCGTGACCACCCAAGGAAATTTGATTTTCCAAGGAAACCGCATTGCACAAATCTACCAATGCATTAATATCTGGCAGTGAAGCACCTTTAAGCACCCTTTTAAACATTGCTTCTACAGATACGGGATATTTATTAGGATTGATACCGGCCTTTTTCTGAGCCTAGCGGTGTCTTCCAAACTTGACGGCGTATTCTGAAGACCTTTTCCTATTAAAATGCCGAATTTCAATTCTGGACTTAGCTCAAACACTTCTGGACTAACAGTATATCTCATAAAATCACTCCTAACTTGTAATTAAAATATATATTTGCATATTTTTAACAAAAAGTCAAAAATTTTACAAATATGCCTCCTAGAATTACTTGTGTTGATCGGTATTATGCAGTTCAATACTTTAATGAAAGAATCATTTTGATATGCGCACTATGAAATTATTAATGACAGATGTCATACTTGTCTTAATATTGAATATTAATATACTAACGTGAGTATGTAGAACGAAAATTCATATTAGGAGGTGGAAACTGGCGTCTAGAAAAGATAGCCAGGAAAAGCTTGAGCAAAATTTTAATGATTTCACCTGAAAAATGTATTGGGTGTAGAAGCTGTGAGCTAATTTGTTCCTTTCACAAAAACAACGAGTTTAACCCGAAACATTCAGCGGTTTCAGTACTTTCCTATGAAGAAGCTGCAGTGTCAGTACCGGTAATGTGTATGCAATGTGAGGATCCATCCTGTATGAAGGTATGTCCTGTTCATGCAATTTCAAAGAATGATTACGGCGCTATTTCTATTGATGAGAAAAAATGCATTGTTTGTAAAATGTGCATAAGTGCATGTCCTCTAGGAAATATATCCTTCAACTCCATTGAAAAGAAAATAGTAAAATGCAATCTATGTGATGGGGATCCACAGTGCGAGCAGTTCTGCCCTTCGGGAGCCATTCAATACAAGGAAGGCACTTCTGCAAATTTAAACCGTAAAAAAGTCATTGCTGAGAAATTTAAAGAGTTGTTTGGGGAGGTGGAAGATTAATGTTTGGATGGACAGGTAAAATCATTCGGGTAAATTTAAAAAACCGCAGCATTAAAAAAGAAGACCTTAATATGGAGGATGCCAAGCATTATCTTGGTGCAAGAGGCCTTGGTACAAAAATATTTGCAGATGAAGTTGATCCAAAGATTGATCCTCTTAGTCCTGAGAATAAGTTAATATTCATGGCAGGTCCGCTTACAGGAACATTGGCTGCATGTCCTGGAAGGTATGAAGTTGTAGCCAAAGCTCCACTTACCGGAACTATAGGTGCATCTAACTCCGGAGGTCATTTCGGACCTGAAATGAAATTTGCTGGCTATGATGGAATTGTATTTGAGGATAAGTCAGAAAAACCAGTTTACCTATATATCAATGACGACTTGATTGAGCTAAGAAGTGCAGAGCATCTTTGGGGAAAGACAGTTTTTGAAACTACAGATGAGCTATTAAAGGAAACCTCAGAAGAGGCAAGAGTGGCTTGCATAGGACCCGGTGGGGAAAAAATGGTTTTATTTGCAACTGTAATGAATGACAAGCATAGAGCAGCGGGTCGTTCTGGCCTTGGTGCGGTTATGGGCTCCAAGAATCTCAAGGCTGTTGTTGTAAAAGGTTCAAAGTCCATTGAAGTAGCAAAACCAAAAGAATTCCTGGATGTTTGCAAAGATGCCAGGAAAAAGCTCAAAACAAATCCTGTAACCGGTGTGGGGCTTCCTACCTATGGAACCGCAATACTTATCAATATATTGAACCAATCAGGTGCACTGCCAACAAGAAACTGGCGGGACGGCGGATATTTTGAAGAGGCGGATGAAACCGGTGGCGAAACACTGGCATCAAAATATTTGGTAAGAAACAAAGGCTGCTTCGGTTGTTCAATAGGCTGCGGCAGAGTCTCAAAAGTCTCAGACGGAAAATTTAAGGTCTTCGGAGAAGGTCCTGAATATGAATCAGGATGGGCTTATGGAGCTGACTGCGGAGTGAAGGAATTAGATGCTATCTGCAAAGCGAATTACATATGTAATGAATTGGGAATTGACCCTATAACCATGGGTTCAACCATCGCTTGTGCAATGGAAATGTATGAAAAGGGCATCGTGAGCAAAGAAGAGCTTGGAAGAAGCTTGCATTTTGGTGATGCAGAAGCAATTGTTGATTTTACAAGAATGACAGGCTTGAGAGAGGGCTTTGGAAATAAGATGGCAGAGGGATCCTTTAGAATGGCGTCTGCATATGGTCATCCGGAACTGTCTATGACAGTTAAGAAACAGGAAATGCCTGCATATGATGGTAGAGGCGTGCAAGGAATGGGCCTTGAATATGCAACTTCCAACAGAGGCGGCTGCCATGTCAGGGGCTATCTGACCTCTCCGGAAATTCTAGGTATTCCAGAGAAGCTTGATCCATTGGTAACCACAGATAAGGCGGCTTGGCTGAAAACATTCCAGGACTTAACAGCTGTGGTGGATTCCTCAGGAATTTGCTTATTCACTACCTTTGCAATAGGCTTGTCAGAAATAGCGGCTATGCTTAGAACATCTACAGGTATAGACTTCTCTGATGAGGACGTTCTGAAAGCTGGGGAAAGAATATGGAATATTGAAAAGCTATTTAATTTAAAAGCCGGCTTCACAAAAGCAGATGATACTTTGCCTCCAAGACTTTTAGAGGAGCCACTGCCTGGCGGCCCTGCCAAGGGTAAGATTGCAGAAATCGATATCATGCTGCCGGAATACTACGCTTTAAGGGGCTGGAGTGAAGAGGGCATCCCATCGGAAGAAAAACTGAAGGAGCTTACTTTAGATATATAGTTTATAAAAATTTTCGCAGGCAGGAGCTTTGAAAATCAAAGAAATCCTGCCTGTAAATTTAATCAGTAGGTGATAGCGCATATGGTTATAAAGTTTTTTGCCTATATAAGGGATTATACCCATACAAAAGAAACAGAACTAAAAGAATGCGAAATGGTGGAAGAACTTTTGCAGGTTCTATGCAGTATATATGGAGAAAAGTTTGAAAAAAAGGTATTCAAGAATGGTCAACTCAGCAGTGAAATTATCATTCTTGTTAATGGAAGGCACATCAAGCATTGCAATGGTATTTATACAAAGCTGAGTGATTCAGATGAAATTTCTATATTTCCTGTAGTGGCCGGGGGGTGAAGAAGGTGAATGAAATGATGCATAAGTATCCTAAGGAGCAACGGTATACGCTTGCAATCCTTCAAGATATTCAGCGTAAATATGGTTATATTTCAAAAGAATCAATGGAGAAGCTGTCAGTGTATTTGGATATTCCGATAAGCAGGATATATAGCATGGCTACATTTTACAAAGCATTGAGCTTACAGCCCAAAGGGCAAAACATCATTAAGGTTTGTGACGGAACAGCATGTCATATAAGGTCTTCTATAGCGATCATAGAAGAAATCGAAAAGCTGCTGCATATCAAGCCTGGTGAAACTACAATGGATGGCCTCTTTTCAATAGAAACGGTCAATTGCCTCGGATCTTGTGCTATTGCCCCTGTAATGGTTATAAATGAAACCTATTATGGCAAGGTTACACCAATATTGTTGAGAGAAATCTTAAAGGGATATGGAGGTACAATTGATGAGGACAGGTAGAAATAAAACGATACTTGTATGCTGCGGAACTGGCTGCCTTGCAAATAATAGTTATCATATCTATATGAAATTAAAGAACTTGACGGCTGAAGCAGGAATTGATGTTGAAGTGGAGCCCATTATAAAATCTACCGGCTGCAATGGATTTTGTGAAAAAGGGCCTATTGTAAAAATAATTCCTGACGACGTTTCCTACTATAGGGTTAATTTGCAGGATGCAGATGAAATCTTTGAAAAGTCCATTCTTAAGGATGAGGTTATTGAAAGGCTGCTTTATAAGGATATATCCACGGGAAACAGAGTGAAATCGCAAAAAGACAATGAGTTTTACAGGAAGCAAATGAAGCTTGCGTTGAGAAATATTGGAGAAGTTGATCCTGCAAATATAGATGATTATTTAGAGAGAGACGGTTACACAGCGCTTAGGAAAGTGCTATTTGAAATGACACCACAAGAAGTGATAAAAGAAATTGAAAAGTCTGGGCTACGAGGCCGAGGCGGAGCGGGATTTCCTACAGGACTAAAATGGAAACAATGTGCAAGCTATGATAGCTTTCCAAAGTATGTGGTTTGTAATGGTGATGAAGGGGATCCCGGTGCATTTATGGATAGAAGCATCATGGAGGGTGACCCCAATACAGTTATAGAAGGTATGTTGATATGTGGGTATGCCATTGACGCTAATCATGGATTTATTTATATTAGAGATGAATATTCTCTGGCTGTAAAGAATATTTCTACTGCCATAGAAGCAGCTAAGAAAAGAGGTTTTTTAGGAAAAAATATTCTTGGCAGCGGGATTGATTTTGACTTGCAAATCGTTAGAGGCGGGGGTGCTTTCGTCTGTGGAGAGTCGACAGCTTTAATGTCTTCTATAGAGGGCAAGGTTGGAGAACCCAGGGCTAAATATATCCGTTCTGTTGAAAAAGGTTTGTGGGGACAGCCTACAGTATTGAATAATGTTGAAACCTGGGCGAACATTCCTTTGATTATTATGAAGGGTGGAGCATGGTTCAGCTCTATAGGCACGAAAAATAGTACGGGGACAAAAGTGTTTTCTCTTGTTGGTAAAGTAAAAAATACAGGCTTGGTTGAAGTGCCTATGGGAATTACTTTGAAAGAATTGATCTATGAAATCGGAGGCGGAGTAATCGGAAATAAGAAATTTAAAGCCGTTCAGAGCGGAGGGCCTTCGGGAGGATGTATTCCAGATAGTCTTCTTGATATCAAAGTAGATTTTGATACATTGAAGGAGGCAGGCTCCATGATGGGATCTGGGGGGATGATTGTCATGGATGAAAGGACCTGTATGGTTGAAGTTGCAAAGTACTATGTGAATTTCCTTTCCGAAGAGTCTTGTGGAAAATGCACTCCGTGCAGGGAAGGCTTAAAGAGAATGCTGGAAATCTTAAATGACATTTGTAAAGGGCGTGGACAGTCTGGTGACATAGAGCTACTGGAGGAAATTTGCAATACCCTTAGTGAGGCAGCACTATGCGGACTGGGAAAAACAGCACCCAATCCTGTAATATCAACCATAAAACATTTTAGAGATGAATATGAAGCACATATCTTTGACAAAAAGTGTCCTGCAGGCATATGTAAGGAACTAACAAAATATTTCATAGACAGAGACTTATGTACGGGCTGTGGACTATGTAAGCGGAACTGCCCTGCAAATGCCATAAGCGGAAATGCAAAATCTGCGCATACATTAGATATGGAAAAGTGTATCAAATGCGGAAATTGTAAGGATACCTGCAGATTTGGCGCTGTCAAGGTTGAATAAGGAGGCTGTATATGGATATTAAAATAGACAATAAGATATGTAAAGTTGAATACGGTGAGTATTTGCTGCAAGTTGCCCGTAGAAATAATATATATATTCCTACCTTGTGTCATAGTGATGCATTGCCCGGTCAGGCAAGCTGCCGGATATGTATTGTAGAGGTCATAGAAAACGACTCCAGTAAAGTTGTTACTTCTTGTGTTTATCCTATAACCAAGGAAATAGAAGTCATTACGAATTCTGAAAAAATCAATAATATGCGGAGGACTCTCCTTATGTTGCTTTCCATGAGAGTTCCGAATCATGAAGCGCTAAGCAGGCTTATGGTGAAGTATTCTGTGCCCGCGATAAACAGGTTTGGCATAGATATGAACGAAAAGTGCATTTTGTGCGGACTCTGTGTAAAAGCATGTGAAGAAGTGGGGCAATATGCCATTTCAACAGTGAATAGAGGGATTACTAAAAAAGTTTCTACCCCCTACCAGGAGCCATCAGTAAGCTGCATTGGATGCGGTGCTTGTGCTTCTGTTTGTCCTACCGGAGCTATTGATATCTTTGAGAAAGAAAGCAAAAGATTTATTTGGAACAAAACATTTGAGCTTATGCAATGTACAAGATGTGAAGAATATTTTATTACAAAAGAACAGCTGGATTATATGAATGAAAGGCTAGGATATGAAACAGAAGTGCTGCTTTGTGAAAAGTGCAAGAAAAATGTGGTATCTGAAAGCTTTAAGAATATCGTGCAAAATCTATAAGAATTTGAGTGTATATTACTTAATGCTGAGGTGAACGACTACTCTAAATTTTATAAAGAAGAAGCATGCAAAAGACTGTGATGGTTAAATCACAGTCTTTTGCATGCTTTAAATCAAAACTTCTATGATAGTAATATTGGGTGCTTACTTTATTCCACAGTAATAATTAAACAAATTTCTACATATATTATTCAGAGAATATGAACAAGCCCTCTCATGAAGCTGCCATGGGGAGGGGGGTACACTATTCAAGAAATAACAAAGGGGTGAAGCATATGAAAATGAAAAGGCTTGTTGCAGTGTTTCTATGTATTCTTCTTATCCTGTCAAATACACCGATAACTGCTGCAGAGCAGCCCAATGATTATAACAACCATTGGGCAAAAGAGACAATAGAGAAATGGATAGAGAAGATACAGATAACGGGATACACGGATAAAATCTTCAGTCCCAATAAAGCGATCAGCAGAATAGAATTTATCGTTTTTGTAAACAGGGTTTTTGGATTTACTGACACCGATGAAATCAGCTTCAAAGATATAAATGTGACGGATTGGTACTATGATGAAGTTAGGATCGCAATAAAAGCGGGATACATTCGAGGATATGATGATGGGACAATGAGACCGAATCATTCCATCAGCCGACAGGAGGCTGCAGTAATATTAGCCAGGCTAGTGAAAATTGATGCCTTAGAACTTCAGGAAAGCAAAATGAATTATGCAGACAGTGTAAGCATTGGTTCTTGGTGTGATAAGGAGGTAAAAGCTGTTACAACAAAGGGCTATATGAAAGGATATCCCGATGGCAGATTTGGACCATTAGACCAGATTACAAGAGCGGAAGCCATAACAGTACTAGATCGTGCAGAAAAAGATTCCAGGCAGTATATTATTATAGAAAAGCCTGGTATATATGCCTTTGGACAATACAGGGGTGAAATAAAGATCACATCAGACGGTGTCATTTTAAAGGATACCAAAGTAGAAGGACAAGTAAGTATAACATCAGCGGCTGCATTGGAAAATATACTGCTTCAGAATGTCAATATAAACGGTCTCTTGGCAGTTAGAAGTCCCGATACCAGAATAATAGTTGAAAATTGCCGGATCTCTGAGCTGTTGGTTGAGACAGCTTCAGGTTGTACCTGGATTCTGGCCGAAAAGAACACAGAAATTCTAAAAAGTACTTTAAAGGGATGCGCAAAGCTAGAAGAAACTGATGCTACAGGCAAGGGTTTTGAAGAAGTATTAATAGCTGGAACAACGAAGGAAAATGAGATTACGCTTATAGGCAGCTTCCTCAGTGTACGAGTGGCAGCTCCTAATACAAAGCTATGGCTTGTCAAGGGTAAAATTGAAAGTCTGAATGTTTCTCTGGAAGGAAAGGGTAGTGTGATTGACATTCCGGCTGGTACAGAGGTAGGAAATCTGTTATTGCAAGCGGGTGTCGATATAAAAGGATTTGGGCATTTAAAAATAGTCATGATTCTAGAGAATGGCGTTAGGATAGAGCAACGGCCGGTCTCTGTGCAATTTGGTCCGGGAATAACTGCAGTTATTGGGTATGGCATTAGAGCAAGTGCTGAATATCAATGAGACTCTCAGTTTAACAGCCCCGCAGTTAGCTAAGTATGCAAACAGTATTGTGGAGGTCGCTTGTGAACCAAATGATATTGTGAAGGCTGTCATTGAAGGGGGAAATATCCTGAAAACAACAGGTTTATCACAAGGGACTACCAGGGTTTTAGCAACTGTAAAGAATAGCAGAGGCAGAGTAAATGTTGAATTTACAGTACGGGTTGTAGATGAATCATTAGATATTAAACAGGTGGAAGAAGTAAAGGAATGGTTGGAATTGACCGTTCAGAAGGCGCATGGAAAGAACCAGATACCGATTATAGCACTGCCAAATACACATCCTGACTATCCTGTTGAAATTAGCTGGTCAGTGGATAATGAAGATTATATAACTATCGAGAAAGAGGAGGCTGTCATTCATCGTAGAGGTAAGGACAGCGGTGAAGACTGCGGTGGTGATGAACATATAGCAGCAGCTTTGGCAGTAGATGAGATTGTATTATTAAGCAGTGATTGTGAAGATGAAGACTCCGGTGAAGAGGATAGCTGTAGCGACAGTGGCGGTAAAACCGCGGTTGTTCATTTGAAAGCAGTAATCAAAAAAGGTACTGCGCAAGACGAAAAATCCTTCAAGATCAATATTCCATGGGGTTGGGGAAAAGCAATAACTATTGGGGATCAGGGTAGTGACCATGACCATGAAGATGAAACTGAG
>JAQSYD010000181.1 GCA_029256325.1 Clostridia bacterium | reverse complement strand
GATTAATAGGATTAGTTTTTTGTTTTTCATACAGCACCTCACAACTTTTATTATAGCTTGTCTACTTCCCGTACATATTTCTACAAGAAATGTTTTCAACTAACATTATAGCATTATTTTTGACCTCAAAGATATTAAATTTGTTTCATAATTATATGCAAATTTCGCCATTTTTTTATTGAATGATAATTATCAGCCAAGAATGTGATATAAATCACAGATTAATTCCGAGTGCTTTGGTAGTATATTTATGTAACACAGATTCGGAAAAATATTACAAAATATAAATTCAAGGAGGACAAATAATGTTTTGCAATCAATGTGAACAAACACCATCCATGGGATGTACAAAGGTAGGGGTATGCGGCAAGAATGAGGATATCGCAGCACTACAGGATACAATGATATTTGGTTTAAAGGGTGTTGCAGCATATGCGACACACGCAAGAGAGCTTGGCTTCAGCGATGATGAGGTTGATGCAATCACACATGAAGCTTTGTACATGACTTTGACAAATTCAAACTTCAACTTGGAAGAACATATCAATATGGTGCTTAAGGTTGGTACTGCAACTGTTAAGGTTATGGATCTATTAGATAGAGCTCATACTGGAAGATTAGGTGTACCGACTCCTGTAAGAGTTTCACAAAATAAGGTTGAAGGACATAGCATCGTAGTTACAGGCCACGACCTTTTCGCTTTAGAAGAGCTTCTAAAGCAATCAGAAGGCAAGGGCATTAATATATATACACACTCCGAAATGCTTCCAGCTCATGGTTATCCAGCACTTAAGAAGTATGCTCACTTAAAGGGCAATGTTGGTAAGGCTTGGTATGATCAAAGAAAGCTGTTTGAAGAATTCCCGGGTGCAATCCTTGGTACAACAAACTGCTTGATGCCTATCAGAGGTAATTATGCAGACAGATTCTTTACTTATGGAACATGCGGGCTTGAAGGTGCTAAAAAAATCGTAATGAATGACTTTACACCGCTTATTGAAAAGGCATTATCACTGCCAGTAGCAAACATTCATTCTGATGAAACTTTACTTACCGGCTTCCATCACAATACAGTACTTGGAATAGCGCCGGAAATAATTGAGGCAGTGAAATCAGGCAAGATTAGAAGATTCTTTGTAATCGCAGGCTGCGACGCTCCAACAAAGGGCAGAGATTACTACAGAGAGCTAGCTCTTTCACTTCCACAGGACTGTGTACTTTTGACTACATCCTGCGGTAAGTTCAGATTCAACGACCATGATTTTGGTACAGTACCTGGAACTGAAATACCAAGATACATCGACCTTGGTCAATGCAACAACTCCGGTTCAGCAGTTAAGATTGCTGTTGCACTGGCAGAAGCATTTGGCTGCGGCGTAAATGATCTTCCATTAAGCATTGTACTTTCATGGTTTGAGCAAAAGGCAGTTGCAATACTTCTTGGACTATTCAGCCTTGGAGTAAAAGACATCCACGTTGGACCATCAGCGCCAAACTGGTTTACATCAAATGTAGTAGGAGTTCTACAACAAAACTTCAATCTGCAATTGACTGGTGATCCACAAGAAGATTTAGCTAAGATGTTAGGATAATATAATAAATTAAAAGCTGACCCTTGGTGAACTCCTGTAGAAGGTTTCTGTCATACTGAGCGACAGTGAAGGTTCTTAAAAAGATTCTTCACTTTGTTCAGAATGACACTTCTTTAGAAGTGATCACCATAAGGTCAGCTTTTTTATTGGGCTGACACATGGGTCAGCCCCTACTCTCCATGTTTTTTCTTTACCACTTTTAGTCGGAAGAAATCCTCCCGTTCCTTTTCCTCCAACACATCTGTTATAGCCTTTACAATGCCCTTGTACTTTGGTATTTGGATATTTTGCAATGCATTGGCTCTTTTTTGAGTCCGTTTGACCTCCATAGCCAGCTTATAAACAGAGTCTTCAATCTCCGATAGTTCAAACAGCAGCTCCTTTACCTCCTGAAACTTCTTAAAAGCCACATCCAGGGCAGTATTTGTATTATAAAAGCTGTAATATCTCTCTAGACTTTGTTCTTTATGAAGTATTTCAGGTATTTCTACACCCATGATGCTTTTATCTAATATATGAAAGTCCTCAAACTCCGGTACAGACTGGGAAATCTGTTCTACATTTGTGATTCCCATTGTAATATTGGCTGTCTGCAATGCTTCATAGGCTTCTTCAAAAATTACAGTCACCTTATTCTGCACTGCTTCGGCCTTGTCAATGAACCCCATCATAGACATGATAAGCACGTTTCTTTTTTTGTCCAAAAGATCAAAGCCCTTTAAAGATAAATCCAAGGTGCCTTTTGCTGATATGAGGTTGGTTTTGGTATAAGCTATATTTTCATCCATCCTGATTACCCCTTATAATACTTATCTATAAGCTCGGGCTTAATACGTGTAAGCTCTCCCTTTGGAATTACTGCAAGTATTTCCCACATAATATTCAGGGTTTCTTCTATGCCTCTATTTGCCTCAAAGCCTTGGTTCAACAGCTTGCTTTCAAATTGTCTTCCGAACTCCAAATACTTCTTATCCAAATCAGAGATATCTTCCTCTCCAATAACCTGTGCCAAGGATCTTACTTCCTGTACATGGGTGTAAGCAGAGAAAACCTGATTGGCAATATCAGGATGATCCTCTCTGGTATAACCCTCTCCTATACCATCCTTCATAAGCCTAGAAAGCGATGGCAGTATATTTACAGGAGGATATATGTTCTTTTGAAAAAGCTCTCTTGATAATATGATTTGACCTTCCGTAATAAACCCGGTCAAATCAGGCACCGGATGAGCGATGTCATCGTTGGGCATAGTAAGTATCGGTATTTGTGTAATACTTCCCTTTGAGTTTTTTATCATTCCTGCTCTTTCATAAAGGCTGGCCAAATCAGAATATAGATAGCCCGGATAACCCTTTCTAGATGGAACCTCTTCCCTGGCCGAGGAAATCTCCCGTAAGGCTTCTGCATAGCTGGTCATATTGGTCATAATGACCAATATATGCATATCATGCTCAAAAGCCAAATATTCTGCTGCCGTTAAGGCACATCTGGGCGTTGTAATCCGCTCTACAATAGGATCATCTGCAAGGTTGACATACATGACAACCTTATTCAATACGCCGGAAAGCTCAAACTGTCTTTTGAAGTATTCCGCTTCATCATGCTTAATTCCCATAGCAGCAAATACAATTGCAAAATTTGATGTCGCATCTTCAGAAACCTTTGCCTGTTTCACAATCTGGGCAGCCAATTCATTATGAGGCAGTCCATCACCAGAAAAAATAGGCAGCTTTTGTCCTCTAATCAAGGTAGTCAAACCGTCAATGGAGGATATTCCCGTTTGAATATAGTCTCTTGGATATTTCCGTCCTACAGGATTTATGGGACGTCCGCCTATATCATATTTCTGCTCGGCATAAAAACCTGCACCATCGGATGGATCTCCCATACCATTGAATACTCTTCCCAAGACTTCTTTAGAAAGAGGTATCTTCATAGGGCTTCCCGAAAAAGCGACACTGGCATTATTCAGAGAAATACCCGAGGTTCCCTCAAATACCTGAATTACCACTTTGTCTTTATTTATTTGTACTACCCTGCCCTTTTTGTGCTCCTTACCCTCTACTTCAATTTCCACCATTTCATCATAGGAGGCTTTTTTTACACCACTTAAGACAATAAGGGGTCCATCAATTTTATCTAGCTTCAGATACTTCAGTTTCATTCTGGACACCTCCCCTTTTATACCTCTT
>JAQSYD010000180.1 GCA_029256325.1 Clostridia bacterium | reverse complement strand
CCAGCTGGAAGCAGGCTACTCTGCCTAATTTGTAAAGGTTGTTTTGGAATATTTCCTTGCATAGCTTGAGGTCTTCTTGGCAATCCAGCTTTTCTGAAATCTTGACTTCAGATAATCTTCTATATAGTATTGCTTCCATATTCACTGGAATACCCCAACTTATACACATATCAACAGATTTCTGTGCATAAGACCTGGCCATCTCAAAATATCCCAACCGGTAATAATATTCTGATACATATATATAGAAAAACTCTATAAAGTTTCCCGAGTATTTATAGGTATTAAACAGATCATCTGCGATGCCAATAAGTTCGAGTGCCTGTTTATATTCCTCCATTAAAGTAAATCCTAAAATCTTATTTGTCTGAATCAGATTATTTAAGTTAGAATTTTGCGTTACCTTTACAATCTCCAGTGCCTTATCATAGCTATCCATGGCTTCTGAATACTTATCTTCCATGACTAACAATTCAGAAAGGTTATTATAGCTGATCTCTATATATCGTAAATTGTTGACTTTTTGACTGATGCTTAAGGTTTTTTCAAAATAATCTCTGGCTTTGTATAAATCATTATTGCTTTCTATGTAGCAAACGCCCAGGGTGTTTAAGGTCTGACTTAAGTATTCGTATTTGCTTATTCTTTCAAATATTGCTACTGCTTTTAAAAGTATAGGAATGGCTTCCTCATATCTTCTTTTTGCCCATAGATGTCTGCCATAAGCTAATAAAAGTCTAGCAAAGTAAGCTTCATTTTGTTCTTTATCAAAGTTTTGTATAACATTCTCAAATATTTTAATGTAGAGGCTGTATCTACGCCTATTAACCATAATGTCGCTTAGTCTTAAAATCAGTTCATACAAACCTTCCTTGTAATCCATTTTATTCAGCAGCTTTTTTGCATTAATTGCATATTGAATACAGCTCTTTACAAGATTTTGCTTATACATAACACTGATTTTATTTAGATATGCATCGATAAGTATTTTATTATCATTAATCTTAACAGCAATACGCTCAACGATATCATAGAATTGTACTGCCTTTTGATACTCACTCATTTGCTCATACAAGTTTCCCAGCTTCATGCATATATCAATTTTATTGACGCCTACCTCTTCCTTCTTAAACAAGTTAAAACCCTGCTCCAAGAATTGTATTGCCTGATTTAGCAGATTACTTGCAAGCATCTTGTCTGCAGCTTCCCGCAAAAGTTGTATCGCCTCTGGAATTTTACCTGCCTTTGTCATATGATAAATAAGTTCATCTCGGTTTTCTCTGTTTTCACTGGCGAATTTTCTTTCCAGTATAACTGAAGCTCTCTTATGATACTCCTGCTTTTGATGTTCTGGTATTCTTTCATATATTGTCTTTTTTACATTCAAAGAAGTAAAATCATAAGTGATACCCCAATCATCCACCTTTTTGGAAATAATATTGGCTGCCTCTAAGCCAAACAACAACTCGTATAAATTCTCCATTTTAAGGTCTATCATTTCTTCAAGTATATCCGAAGATACCGCTGTATTGAATATAGAAGTAATATTAAGAGTTTCCCGCTCAATGTCACTTAGATTATTAATTTTATTAATCACTATTTCATTTATATTTAAGCTTAAATTAAACTTTTTAAAGTCAATCTCCTTGAAGTACCAAGTACCATCATCCTGAACATATATTAGCTTTTTATTATACAGCAAATACAACAATTCATAAATGTAGCTGGGATTTCCCTCTGTCTCTTTATAAATATTGGCAGCAAAATCTAAGGGAGCCTTATCCATTCCCAATATAAGTCGTATATATTCTGCCGTTTCATTAATGTTATAGTTACTAATTTGAATGGTATCTAAATGCCCGCTGCCCTTAGTATGTTTACCAGAAGCAGTGAGAAAATCTAATTTTATTACTGCTTCCAAGCTAATGCTTATCACAAAGTAAATCTTACCTTTATCAGAATTATTGGCTAAATAATTTAGTATTTCATAGGAATCTTCATCAATCCATTCAATTCCAACAACTGCAATTACAAATGGGAATTTTGAAGCTACCTCCAATAAAAAGTTTCCTATTCTATAGATTAGTCTCATTTTATTTTCTTTATTTAACTCGCCCTGTGTCATAGTAACGGTTGATATGCCGGCTATTTCTGGCATGAAATAATAAATATCAGAAGCGTACTTATCTATGGTGTCCTTATCTGCATATTTCATGATCTCTTTCATAATAGAAGTAATTGCTCCAAAGCTGACCTTTGTATTTTCATTTAGCTTTAAAAGCATACACTCTATGCCTTCTTGTTCAAGCCTGACAGAAGCATTTTTTACGAAGCTTGACTTACCGGTCCCTATTCCCCCTTGCAGTAAGGTAATTCTATTATCTCCCTTTTCATATAGGTACTGTTTTGCATTGCTTAAAAGACGCTTCATGTAGCCTTCTCTTGATACCAGCTTTAACAAATGCATGGGTTGAAGCTTTATATATTCCGTATCAATTACTCTATAATTTTTATCGAAGACTTTATTAATGTCATGAATCAGCTCATCAACTGTTAAATATCGATCTTTAGGATTAAGTGCTGTACACTTGTTTATTATATTCTTCATTTTAAAGAGCAGTGTATCCTTTTGTGGATTGAACTTTTCTAAAGCATCTCTAAAATTCTGTCTGCCCATATTTGTATTATTGAACATGTGAAACAAAACAGCCCCCAGCATATATATATCGGAAAGCCTTGAATATTCATGTTCTTGAAGCACTTCAGGCGCTTTAAAATAGTTATTGTCCTTATCTATCATAACAGAATAGCTTGTACCCTCTAAATAAGGAATACTAGATACCTTTAGAGAAGCCACTTCATTCCTCTTCGTAACCCACAACTCATCCACATTAATATTACATAGCAGATAACCTCTTAAATGTAGATATTTTACTGTAGAGCAAAGCTGAACTGCCAAATCCAGCACTTCCTCAAAACCCTTATTTCTAATGTATTTTGAAAGTCTTTGTCCATCAAATTTTTCATAGGTAATATAATACTTATTGGACACAACGGGCTTATTGTCCATTTTACTAATATTATTGAAAAAATAAAATTCTACAAGGTTTGGATAGGAAAACGACCTGTACTCATTGTAGTTGGATTTCATGTAATCAATAAATTCTGCTGTATCCTTTTTGTACTCAATTATTCTTAGCTTCTTTTGAAGATTTATATTTATCGTATCCTCAACAGTTGCTGTAGTTCCATATCTATCTTCCTTATCAATCTCTATTACCTTATACTGATAATTTATAAATTGCAATAAGGATCCCCCCTTAAACTACACTCTCAATTATGTTTTTCTCTCAACTTTTATATTTATGTATAATTATGTAAATTTTAATTAGATAACTTCATTCTAACATATATGACTATATAATTAAATAACTATTTGATTTGTATAAAAAAATGGTAACAAAAACACAGCTGTACGGTAATACAACTGTGTTCATTTTTAATTCACCGTAAATTTTATTAATATATTCTTGAGAAAATATCACACAAAGTCTTTAAGTAATTATACTCTCCTGCATCAAACTCCTTGGTTTTTATAGAAACCGACAGATACAAGACGGCAGAAATTCTGCCTGCCTTTGTCATGGGTACTGTCATGATGCTCTGCCAATCCGGCATCCCCGTTACTGTGTCCAAGCCGGAATCACTATCCCAATCCACCTTATACGCTCCTGCCTTGCTGTTGATGCACCCTGCTACAATTTCTTCATTGTAGTATTCCTCATCCACCAATGTGCTTATGAACTTCTTTCTCACAAGCTTACTCTTGATCTC
>JAQSYD010000052.1 GCA_029256325.1 Clostridia bacterium | reverse complement strand
AGTCGCAGTCTCCCAAAAAACCTAATCTTTCACAGGCAGGAAGAGAAACGATTTCCTTACCGCTTAATTTGCTGAATCTCATATCTTCACTCCTAACGCATTGCATATTCATTCATGCCATTATTCATACTACTTTTAAATATATATGCAGCGATGGGACAAATATTCCATATTTATCAATGTGAAGCTACATTCCGGTAGATCCAAAGCCCCCGCTGCCTCTTTCTGTTTCCTGCAGTTCCTCCACTTGGACGAGAGAGGCATTGCACACCGGCATAAATACAAGCTGTGCGATTCTATCCCCTGGATTTATGATAAATTCCTTGCCGCTATGATTTACTACTGGACAAATAATCTCTCCGATATAATCGGAGTCAATCACGCCTACACAGTTTATAAGTGATATTCCATGTTTACTGGACAAACCGCTGCGTGGAAAAACAAAGCCTCCTACATATGGATTTGGAATCTGAATTGCAATTCCAGTAGGTACTTTAGCAATTTGGCCGGGTTCAATCCTCATAGGCTCCTCTATGCAAGCCTTTAAATCCATACCTGCAGAGCCGGGTGTTGCATATGCTGGCATAAGCTCAGCTTGTCCCTCTATGCTGCGAATCAATTTAACTTTTACTTCAATGTCCATCATGCTCTCTCCCTTCTAAAATGAATGCCCGAGGGCGGCTCCCCCGAGCATTGGTATAAATTACTTTAAAATATCTCTTAAATCCATTTTATTGTCAAAGGAGCCAATTACCGCTCCACCCATTCTATTTAAGTCAAATACAGTCCTTATTGCTTTATTCACACTGGCCATATCCACTTGATCAATTTTCTCTAATACTTCGGTAGGTGAATATATCCTGTTATGCATCAGCTCTGATTTACCTATTGAAATCATTCTGCCACTAGTGCTTTCTAAGCCTAAAGTATAACTACCCTTCATTTGCTCCTTAGAGTCAAATAGTTCTTCCTCTGTAAGACCTTTTGCCATGATGGTGTGGATTTCCTCCATGATCAGCTGAGTAACAGTTTTTAGCTGCGTAGTCTTCATGCCGGCATAAATGGAATATAATCCGCAATCCTGATAAGAGGATGGGTAAGAGAATACTGAATAAGCAAGACCCTTATCCTCTCTGATATTCTGGAACAACCTGGAGCTCATAGCCCCCCCAAATATGTTATTCATGGTAAGCAAAGGATAGAAGGATTCATTGTCTGTTTCCACACCTTCAAAACCAATGCATAGATGTACCTGCTCCGTTTCCTTGTTTCTAGTGATTCTTATAGGGTCAAAGGAAGGTTTTTCTATCACAGTCAGCTTTTTTGCAGGAGAAGTTAAATGCCCAAACTGCTTTTCTACCTTTTCAACCACTACCTCGTGTTTTATATTTCCAACTACAGATATTACTATATTTTCTGGTATGTAATTTGATTGATAGTAATCAAAAATACGTTCTCTGCTTAATGCATTCAGAGATTCTTCCGTACCTAAGATAGACATTCCCAAAGGATTGCCAGACCATACACCCTGTGAAAACAAATCATGCACCAAATCTTCCGGAGAATCCTCGTACATGTTGATTTCTTCCATGATGACGCCTTTTTCCTTTTCAATTTCTTCTTTGGCAAAGTTTGAATTCATAAACATATCGGCCAATACGTCTAATGCGATATCAAAGTGACTGTCCAGCACTTTTGCATAATAACAGGTGCTTTCCTTCGCTGTAAACGCATTCAACTGACCGCCGATTTTATCTATGCTGTTTGCAATTTCCTTTGCATTACGCTTTTGTGTACCCTTAAATAGCATATGTTCTATAAAATGTGACACGCCATTGATATTACTAGTCTCATTCCTTGAACCTACCTTAACCCAAATACCAACTGATACTGAGTTTACGTATGGTATTTCCTCTGTTACAATTCTTATTCCGTTTTTCATTTGCTGTTTTAAATACATTATATTCCTCCATATAACAAGGTTAAATTCAATTATAAATGATATATTGTATATTTACAAACACTTTCTAGTCCAATACTTCGCTAACGCTGCTTATTTCATAGTCCTTGCTTTTCAAGCTTTTAATCAACTCAGGAAGCGCCTTCACAGTCACTTCCGTTGGATGCATCAGAACGATAGCACCGTTATGCTGCTTATTTTCAACTCTTTCAACTATTTGGGCATAATCCTTGGTATTCCAATCGATGGTATCTATACTCCACATGATGACCTTGTAGCCAAGTCCCTCAGCAGTGTCCACTACAGTTTTATTAATATCCCCGTAAGGTGGAGCAAACAGGGTTGTTTTAACTCCAGTTACATTTTCTATGGATTCCTCTGCTTTTAGTATCTCCCTTTTATTTTGTTCTATGTTAAGCTGCGACTGTTTTTTGTGATTTTCACCATGATTGCCCAGCTCATGTCCATCTTGATATATCGCCTTTAGTTCCTCCGGGTATTTTGATGCCCAGTCACCGCCGATAAAAAAGGTTATTTTTATATTGTTTTCCTTAAGAATCCTCAAAATCTCTGGTAAATACTCGTTACCCCATACTACATTACAGGCAAAAGCAATTTCTTTCTCATCAGCTGCACCTTTATATATAGGATCATAATAATTCATGGTGTTGATGCTTATCATCTGCAAGGACATTATAAATATTACTGCTAATATTAAAAGAATCAGCCAAAACATCAGCCTTTTTTTACTTAATAAAATAATCCTGGTTTTCACAAATATCCCTCCATAAATATGAAATAAGTTCTTCTTTATATCATTCATATTCATGGAGGGACCATAAAATTCTAATACAAGCTTTGAAAATCCTAATGTTCTAGAAGCTTAAGTGTTCAACGTCCTCTTGTGTTACGTTGGCAAGAAGCGTCGTGGGCTCACCATGATAAAGGATAATAAGCCTGTGCAAGGCTCTTGTACACATGGTGTACATCAGCTTCCGCTGTTCTTCTCCCTCATAGCTATCTTTGCTGGCATCATATATAATAACAGCATCAAACTCCAAGCCCTTGGACAAATAGCAGGGAATTATGCATGTACCAGCAGTCAAACGCGCACTTTCTGAAGTAATTAGATTTACCATCTTTAAGTCCTTTTTGATGCTTCTGTGTACTTCTTCACATTGCTTCGCCGTCTTACATATCACGGCAATGGACTTCATTCCTTGTTCAGAAAGCTTTTGCAGCTTCTTAACCACATATTGATTCATTTCATCCTTGTTGTTTATATGAACCAACTGCGGCTTTTCACCACTTCGATTAATGGGCTGTTTATTGCTGCAGCTTGCTAGAACATGCTCTGAAAGCTGCCATATTTCTCTTGTGGAACGATAGCTTTTATTCAAAGTCATGATATTTGCACCATAATCTGCGAATATTTCCGATGCTTCATGATAGTCTGATGTGCGCATATAGCTGTTAATCGCTTGATTTACATCTCCTAAAATGGTGAAAGAAGCATATTTAAACAGTCTTTTTATAATTTGATACTGCAAGTAGGAATAGTCCTGTGCTTCATCAATTACCACATGCCTTATATCGGCAATATGCAAGGTACCTTCCAGCATCCCCTTGAAATATAAATACGGTGCTATATCTTCATAATACAGTCTATTGTTGTTTAAATAAGCCGTTGTATACTCCAACAAATCTATGGCTTCTTTGCTGTCAAGCTTTCCACATAGCCTTTCAAAGAACTTCTTGTCTTCAAACAGTCTTATAAACAGCTTATAAGTGTTAATCTCTGTCATGGCTTCCAATTTCCCGCGCAGCTCTTTCAATTCATTATGCAGCAACGCACGACTTACTTGCTTGATATTAAATTCCTTTTCTTCCCCTTCTTCAAGCTGCTTTGCTAATTCCTTAAGTCTTGGACCGGTTAAAGGCCGCAACAGGTAATTTACTCTGTCGCGAATCTTTTGAAGTCTTTTTATAGGGGTAAAATGCTTATAATCATTATTATAAAGCTTCTCAAGGTCTCCCTTTGAAATCACTAAAGCATTATTAAATCTGATATCCATGAAGCCTTCATAGTGATCATTCAATAAGGTCAGATAGTTTTCTAAAACCTGCAAAAACTCTAAGGATGATTTATATGCTATGCTATGCTTTCGCAGCTTATATGGTTGGCTGTCTTTGTTATATGAAAGCATAAAATCCATTTGCTCATGGACGCTTTCCAGCTTTATTTCAGGGATTATGCAGCTTCTGGCATATTCATAAAAGGTGGTTTGATGTACATTTTCCTCTCCAAGCTCAGGAAGTACATCAGAAATATAGTCGTTAAATATCTGGTTTGGAGAAAAAATTGCAACGTTTTTTGATTTTAAGCCTTCATCCTTCTGTCTATATAACAGGTATGCTATTCTGTGAAGGGCGATAGAGGTTTTACCGCTGCCGGCAGCCCCTTGCACGATAAGCACTCGAGTATCCTCATCTCTTATGATTTTATTTTGCTCCTTCTGAATGCTGATAACGATGTTCTTCATTTTATCATCAGCACTTTTGCTAAGGATCTCTTGCAGTATCTCATCATCTATTTTTATGCTGCTGTCAAACATGTATACAAGCTTTGAATGAAATATTTTATACTGCCTTTTCAGTTCTACCTTGCCTTTTATGCTTTTTTTATCAACGTTGAAAGAAGCTTCCCCCAGCTCGTATTCATAGAACATGCTGGATATAGGCGCACGCCAGTCATATATTAAGATATCCATGGTGTCGTTGTCGATCAGTGAAGACATCCCAATATAAATTTTTTCTTTATCATCAAATTCATCATATATAAAATCTATACGTGCAAAATATGGTGTTTCCAACATTCTTTCCAATTTCTTGATTTGCTCGCTGGTATGCTGATGACTTTTTTCTTCTTGAATCATAAGGTTTATGTACTGCAGAATTTCTACACTTTCATCAAACTCACCTGACAATACATGAGCAGTGTTGTCCCACATACTTCTTCGTATTTCTATAACATCTTCCTTGTATTCGTCCAAGCTTTTATTCTTTTCCGCTATGGACGTTGTAATTCTGTCGCATACATCTTTTAGCCTCGAGGTTTCTATGTCCCATTCTTTTTGATTAAGTTCCAATGCATTTCCCCCTTTTTGTATTGACTGCTATAAAATTATTATGCTATAATTAATATGAAATATTATGCGTATTATGCAGTGAATACACGTACAGTACATATATTGTATTCCCATTTCCTGTTTGTGTCAATAGATTTATTTATATAGAGAGCAGAAGCGTCGCTTCTGCTCTTTTGTTCATAAGTAATTCAAAAAAGAGAAAAACATAAACCTTAGTTTATGTTTTATTTATTCTCTTCATTTGTATTTTCAGGTTCATCAGGAGTCATAGCATCTTTTCTTGAAAGGTTTACACGACCTTGCTTATCAATTTCGGTAACCTTTACCAGTATTTCATCACCGATGTTTACTACGTCCTCAACTTTTTCTACTCTCTTTTTATCCAGCTTTGATATGTGAACCAAGCCTTCCTTGCCAGGTAGTATTTCTACAAAAGCACCAAAGTTCATGATTCTCATTACCTTACCAAGATAGATTTCACCTTCAACGACTTCCTTTGTCAAGCCTTCGATAATCTTAAGGGCTTTTTCGCCGGCAACCTTATCAACTGCTGCGATAAATACGCGTCCGTCGTCTTCAATGTCAATTTTTACGCCTGTTTCAGCAATGATCTTATTAATCATTTTACCACCAGGTCCAATGACGTCTCTAATCTTATCCGGATCAATCTTCATGGATATGATCTTAGGTGCATATTCTGAAAGCTCTGATCTTGGCTTGCTGATTACTGCATTCATCTTATCAAGTATGAACAATCTGCCGACTCTAGCTTGCTCAAGTGCTCTTTCTAGAATAGGTTTGTCTATACCTGCAATTTTTATATCCATCTGTATTGCAGTAATACCTTTTTCTGTACCTGCAACCTTGAAGTCCATATCTCCCAAGAAGTCTTCCATACCTTGTATATCTGTCAGTATTGCAACATTTTCCTTTTCCTTCATCAATCCCATTGCTACACCTGCTACAGGAGCCTTTATAGGTACTCCGGCATCAAGTAATGCCAATGTGCTGCCGCATACGCTGGCTTGTGATGTGGAACCGTTTGAAGCTACAACCTCAGATACAAGTCTGATTGCATATGGGAATTCCTCTTCTGAAGGGATCATTGGCTCTAGGGCTCTTTCTGCAAGGGCTCCGTGTCCAATCTCTCTTCTGCCGGGTCCTCTCATAAATCTTGTCTCACCTACACTGTATGGTGGGAAATTGTAATGATGCATATAACGCTTTTGCTCTTCCTCTTCACTTAATCCGTCAAGAATCTGAACATCACCCATTGGGCCTAGCGTAGCTATGGTCATAACCTGTGTTTGACCTCTAGTGAACAGTCCTGAACCATGTACTCTTGGAAGCACGGATACTTCACAGCTTATAGGTCTGATTTCATCTGTCTTTCTGTCGTCCGGTCTAACACCTTCAACAGTAATCAGATATCGAACCTGTTCTTTTATGATGTTGTAAAGCACCTCACCAATATCTTTCATGTTATCAGGATAGATTTCAGCAAAATGGTTCATTACTTCTTCTTTGGCTGCATCAATGTTTGCTTGCCTTTCAAGCTTTTCTACTGTTCTTATGGCTGTTAATAGCTTTTCTGTTGAATAAGCTCTAACTGCTGCATCTATTTCTTCATCTACCTTGAACAGCTTCACTTCTTTTTTAGGCTTGCCTACCTTAGCAACGATTTCTTCAATAAATGCAACGATTTTCTTAATGTTGTCGTGAGCAAATATAATCGCTTCCAGCATGACTGTTTCAGGAACCTCTTCTGCACCTGCTTCAACCATCATTACAGCATCCTTTGTACCGGAAACAACCAGGTGAAGCTCACTCTTTTCTCTTTGCTCCATCGTTGGGTTTAGTATGTACTCCCCATCTATCAAGCCTACCAATACAGAACCTGTTGGTCCATTAAATGGAATTGAGGAAATTGACAGTGCTGCTGAGGAACCAACCATCGCAACGATTTCTGGTGAATTGTCCTTATCTACAGACATAACGGTTGCAACTACCTGCACATCGTTTCTGTAGCCCTTTGGAAAAAGTGGTCTGATAGGTCTGTCTATCAGTCTTGAGGACAATACAGCCTTTTCTGTAGGTCTACCCTCTCTTTTTATAAAGCCTCCGGGTATCTTACCTACTGCATATAATCTTTCTTCATAGTCACAGCTTAGCGGGAAGAAATCAATGCCTTCCTTTGGATTTGCAGAAGCACAGGCTGTAACTAGCACACTGGTGTCACCGTACTGCATAAGCACTGCACCGTCAGCTAACTGAGCGACGCGGCCTGTTTCAATACTAAGGGTTCTACCAGCTAATTCTAATGTAAATCTTTCCATTATATACCTCCCTTCGAAATAATACATTTCTATATATTTTTTATTATTTCCTTCTTATGTACAAAAAAAACTATAAATAGTTTAAAAAAAAAAACTATAAATAGTTTAAAGAATAAGATTAATACTTTAATAGTCTTTCCAATCTAATCATAGTCAGGAAAATGTTAACTTTTTAATTAGCGAAAAAGAAAAAGCGAGATTACTCTCGCTTTGATCTATTTCTTTGCTCTTAAGCCAAGCTTCTCCATGATAGCACGATATCTTTCGATATCTTTTTCTTTTAAGTAGTTCTCTAAGCCTCTTCTTTGACCAACCATCATTAGAAGACCTCTTCTTGAGTGATGATCCTTCTTGTTTGTCTTTAAGTGGTCATTCAAATAGTTAATTCTTGCTGTAAGCAATGCGATTTGAACCTCTGGTGATCCAGTGTCGCCTTCTTTAGCACCGTATTGCTTTACGATAGCTTCCTTTTGATCTTTTGATAACATAAACTTTCACCTCCTATTAAATTCACCATGAGCTAAGTGTATCGTTGGTGACTCGATATACCTGGCAAACGGTATTTCAAACAAATCTGATTTTAACATATATTCTTATACATGTAAAGGATAATTATTACAACCTTCAAAGTCCAGTCTTACTTGTATATCACTTTTGATTTGATCAATTAATGCATCAATACTGCTGAAGGAAATTTCATCTCTTAAACGTTTGAGAAAATATACCTCAATTTCCTTATTATAAAGATCACCCTCAAAGTCCAGTACATGGGTTTCCAAGCTTAAAGCTTTTCCTTGAAAAGTTGGATTAACACCAATGTTGGTAACGCTTTTATACATGGAATTATCGATTCTAGTATCCGTTATATAAACTCCTTTTAAGGGAAGAATCGCCTCTTTGCCAATATCAATGTTGGCTGTTCTTATTCCGATTGCCATCCCATTCTTTTTGCCATGTATCACATTGCCTTGAATGCTATAAGGTCTGCCTAAATATTGCAACACCTCGTATACGTGGCCATCATGAATTTTATGTCTTATTAAACTGCTGGATACAACCTTGTCCTTCACTAAGACAGGCGGAACAACCTCTACCTTAATTCCATATTTATGACCAAGCTGAGCTAACTTTTCAGCATTGCCTTCGCCATTTTTACCAAAGTTAAAATTATAGCCTACAATGATGCACTTTACATTGAATTTATCTAAAAGAATATCATGAAAAAATTGTTCTGCACTTAAATTCATGATTTTTTGAAAATCCTCTAAAAAAAGTACATCTACACCCAACTTATCCATTATTTCTGCTCTTTGAGCATTGCTGGTTATCATGTATATAGACTTACCCGGTCTTAGTATTTTTCTGGGATGTATCCCAAAAGTATAAACCATGCTTGCACAGCCGAGCTTCTCTGCATTAACCTCTAACATTTCTATTAGTTTTTGATGCCCTGCATGCACGCCATCAAAGCTGCCCAAGGCTATGCAGTAAGATTTATGCACCCCTGCCTGCTCATAAGTATTTAGTATTCTCACACAAAACCACCCTCGAAATTTTTTAAAATGCTATACAAACATTTTATCTATCTTGATGTATTTTCTATTTTCTTCACTGCTGTACTTAATCGTCCCGATGCCAAGGAACTCACCATCACAATAGATCCTCGTCTCATTATCCGCTTCAAAGGACTCAATATCCTGCAAAATTCCTTTTCCATATATAGGACTGCCATTCACCGCGGCACTGCGAGCAGTTGTTTTTATCTCTATAATAGAAAGCTCCTTAAATATTATATCAGCAGATATCAGCAGCTTGTCAATAGTACCTTCTGCTGCAGCCTGATCAATTTCTTCCAATGTATAGCTGTTTTCTATAACAAAGGGAGTACTTTCCAATCTTACAAGCTGCCACATTGCTGCTCCACAGCCCATTTTCCTGCCTAAATCAAAGCAAATAGATCTGATATAGGTACCTTTAGAACACTCTATATCCAGTACAACCTCATCTTTATTGTTATAGTCAACAATCTCTATGGAATAAATTTCTACCTCACGGGATTGAATTTCTACCTCTTCTCCCTCCAAGGCATATTGATAGAGCTTTTTACCTGCCAGCTTTATGGCAGAATATATAGGTGGTGTTTGTTTTATAATGCCTCTGAAGTCCTGTAAAGCATTCTCCAGTTTAACCAGATCTATACCGTTCACTTCAACAGATTCATATACAACACCATACTTGTCATAGGTCTCCGTTTGAACACCAAATTTGATGGTTGTCCTATATCTCTTTCTTTTATCCGTTATAAATTGTACTGCTTTTGTTGCTTTGCCCACACATACAGGAAGTACTCCTGCCGCTTCCGGATCAAGAGTACCAGTATGTCCAACCTTTTTCATTTTCAATCTTTTTCGTATAAAGTAAATGATGTCATGGGAAGTCATCCCCGGTGGCTTAAGTACATTTATTATGCCATTCATTTTTTTCGCCTCGTTATATCTGTTTTTGTAATGCCAGTAGTATTTGCTGCTTTGCTTGCTCCAAATTGCCTGTTATCGTACATCCCGAAGCTCTAACATGTCCTCCGCCGCCAAAATCTTTGGCGATGACGCATACATCTACATAGCTTTTCGATCTAAGACTGACTTTTACGACGTTTGTTTCCTTTTCTTTTAAAAAAATCGAAACTTCAACGCCGGCAATATCCCTGCCTAAATTTACAATTCCCTCTGTATCCAAATCTTCCTTCGCGATATTATCGATTTGCGCTTTTGAGATTGAAATACAAGAAACCTTGTCATCATTATAAAATTCCAGAGACTTGAGGGCCTCCTTCATTAAAATCACTTTTTCCTTAGGACTGTTTTGATATACCTTATTAAATATATCCGATGGACTTACCCCTGCAATAATCAACTCTGCAGTGATGGAGTGCGTCTCCTCGGAGGTATTGCTGTATTGGAACATTCCTGTATCCGTTACAATCCCAGTATATATGCATTCTGCGATGTCCCTGTCAATAAAAATGCCCATGGATTTAATCAGCTTGTATGCAATTTCTGCAGTGGCAGATGCATTTTCTTCAACAAGGTTAATTTCACCAAATCTCGTATTGCTGATATGATGGTCGATATTAATCAATCTGGTTTTCTCTGCCAGCTGTCTTACTTTACCCAAACGTTCCATATCGCCGCAATCCATGGCTATAACAAGGTCATAATCAAGTGCTGTAAGGGAAGATAGTCTGTCTACCTCCCTTGCACCCTTTAAAAATCTGTATACCTCAGGTATATTGTCATCTATTACATACATTGCGCCAGAGAGGAACCTACATTGTCCCCATCCGGCTGCACATGGGAGGTTACTGCAATTTTTGAGCTTTTGTTTATGACATCAATAATCTGTTCATATATCAAGCTCTATTGCCCCCCATCCTTTTTGTTTATTTCACTTAAAATATCCATGATTCTAGCCCCATGCTCTATAGACTTATCCAGTTCGAAGTGAACCTCGGGATTATTTCGCAAATCAATACGAGCGCCAAGTTCCTTTCGAACATAACCCGCTGCACTATTTAATCCGGCGATGGTATTCTTCTTTTCTTCTTCGTTGCCTAGTACACTAATGAATACCTTGGCAAACTTAAGATCAGGAGTTACCTCTGCCGCGATAACACTACAGAGTCTTGATATCCTCGGATCCTTTAGCTCATTCATGATAATTTCGCTTATAACTCTTCTAACTTCTTCATTTATTCTGTCTTTTCTATGCTTTGACATATCTATGCACCAGCCTATATATTATTATGGAATAACAAGGTTCCCGGGACTCAACAGCAATTTTACATTACGTGTTGGGTGGGGTTCTTATTATGGAATAACAAGGTTCCCGGGACCCAACAGCAATTTTACATTGCGTGTTGGGTGGGGTTCTTATTTTCTCGGTACTGCTTCAATGATAAAGCTTTCTATAATGTCGCCTTCTTTTACGTCATTGTACCTATCTAAATTCAAGCCGCATTCGTAGCCGGTGTTTACTTCCTTTGCATCATCCTTAAATCTCTTAAGTGAAGCCAATGTACCCTCGTGAACTACGATGCCGTTTCTAACCAATCTAACTGAGCTGTTTCTTGTTACTTTACCGTCGGTAACCATACAACCGGCTATTGTACCAATGCTGGAAACCTTAAATATCGTTCTAACCTCCGCATGACCCAATACAACTTCTTTAAACTCCGGATCAAGCATGCCCTTCATTGCAGCCTCAACGTCTTCTATGGCATTATATATGACACGGTAAAGTCTTATGTCCACATCATCTTTTTCTGCAAGCTCTGCAGCAGCAGGCTGCGGTCTTACATTGAATCCAATGATAATTGCACTTGATGCGGATGCCAGCATAACGTCTGATTCAGTGATTGCACCAACGCCGCCGTGTATTGTTTTTACCTTAACTTCTTCATTGCTTAGTTTTACAAGAGATTGCTTAACAGCTTCTACAGAACCTTGAACGTCCGCTTTAACAATGATGTTAAGCTCCTTCATTTTGCCCTCTTGGATCTGATTGAATATATCGTCCAAGGAAACTTTTTGATTGCTCTTTTGCTGTTCTTGCTTTTGCTTATCCTTACGCTTTTCAGCAATTTGTCTTGCATCTTTTTCATCGTCCATAACGACAAATATGTCTCCTGCATCAGGTACTTCAGAAAGTCCGATGATTGCAACAGGAGTAGATGGTCCGGCTTTTTTAAGTCTCTTACCCTTGTCATCCACCATGGCTCTTATTCTACCGCTGGTATGACCTACTACAAAGGCGTCACCAATATTTAATGTGCCTTCCTGTACCAATATTGTAGCTACAGGACCCTTGCCCTTGTCTATTTCAGCTTCTATTACAGTGCCCTTTGCCTTCTTGTTCGGATTTGCTTTCAATTCCAGCATTTCAGATGCCAAAAGTATCATTTCCAGAAGATTATCTATTCCAACTCTATTCTTAGCTGAAACCGGCACCATGATTGTATCACCGCCCCAATCTTCAGCCAATAAGCCAAATTCAGTAAGCTCTTGCTTCACTCTGTCAGGGTTTGCACCAGGCTTATCTATTTTGTTGATTGCAACAATGATCGTTACATTTGCTGCCTTTGCATGGTTGATAGCTTCAGCTGTTTGAGGCATTACGCCATCGTCTGCAGCTACTACCAGAATAGCGATATCCGTAACATTGGCACCTCTGGCTCTCATTGCTGTAAACGCTTCGTGTCCAGGAGTGTCCAGGAAAGCGATTTTCTTGCCGTCTATTGTTACGTTATAAGCACCGATGTGCTGTGTAATTCCGCCTGCTTCTGTCGCTATAACATTTGTTTCTCTTATAGCATCCAAAAGTGAGGTTTTACCGTGATCAACGTGACCCATGATTGTTACAATCGGTGGTCTCGCTTTAAGGTCTTCCTCTCGATCTTCTTCTTCCTTCAGAAGCACCTCTTCACTGGTTTTATCGATTAGCTTTTCAACTTGAATTCCGAAATCTTCTGCTATCAATGAGCCTGTTTCAAAATCCAGCTCTTGATTGATTGTAGCCATAATACCCAGCATTAAAAGCTTTTTGATAATTTCTGCTGCAGGCTTGCTCATTTTTTCAGCCAATTCTTTTACAGATACAGTATCTCCAATTTTAATTGGCTTTTTAATTGTTGGCTCTTCCTTCTTTGGCTGTTGAGCATGACTGCCCGGATGTGGTCTGCCGCTTCTTCCATGCTTATTATAAGGTCTATTGTTATTATATCTATTTTGAGGTTGTGTCTTTTGATAGGTTGGCTTTTTGCCAATTCGCTCAACCTTCTTAACATCATCTTTAACTGCTACAGGTACATCAACTTCCTTCTCATCCTTTGTTTCCTCAAAATGAATCGTATTGTTCGTACGATTTTTAGGTGGTTGATTTGTATTAGGTCTCAAAAATGTCGACCTTTGTGGATTTCCTTGATTTGCTGCATTGTTATGTGCAGGCGTTGTACCTTTTTGCTGTTGGTTTTGCTGTGTATTAGGCTGTCTATTCTGCTGCGTATTTTGTTGTGTATAAGACGGTCTGTTTTGATTCGTATTTTGCTGCGTATTAGGCTGTCTGTTCTGTTGTGTATTTTGCTGTGTGTTTGGCTGTCTGTTTTGGTTCGTATTTTGAGGTGTATTTGGTCTTACATCTCTTGATCTATCATTAGACACCTGATTACTCGTTGTTGGTACACTTTTAACTGGAGTAGGAGCTGCAGCAAGCTTCTTTGCTTCTGACTTTATTTCTTTTCTGCCAACCTCAAAATAATTTCTTATTTTGTCTACTTCTTCTTGCTCCAAAGCACTCATATGATTATGTGCATTTATGTTCAAATGCTCTATCTTCTTTATCAGTTCTTTACTTGTCGTATTAAACTCTTTGGCCAATTCATATATTCTCGTTTTATTCATTCAGTTCACCCCCTGATTTTTCCCCGATAGGTGTTATCGGATTTTCAGCATTCAGCAATGCTACAATACTTTTTGTAAAGTTTTCATCGCCTATACCTACCACTGATCTGTTGCTTTTTCCTATACTTGAGCCTAAATGCTCTTTATCTCCCCATATTTTCATGGGTACCTTGTAATATTCAGCAGCATTCACAAATCTTTTTTTCGTATTCTCTGATGCATCCTGTGAAATAATGAGCAGTTTTACTTTGTTATATCGTATTGCATTTCTAACCACATCTTCACCAGAAAACAGCTTTCCAGCCTTACTTGCTAATCCAAGCATGGAATAAATTTTATTCACTCTTATTCAACTGCCCCCTTAATTGTTCAAACACAGCTGCATCAACCTGTACTTCCAAGGCACTTTGTACTCTTTTTGCTTTAATAGCTTTTTCGAGACACTCCATGCTAGGGCAAATATAGCAGCCTCTTCCGGCAGCTTTGCCAGTCTTATCGATGCTAACGACGTTTTCGGGACTTCTAACAATTCTTATCAGCTCTTTTTTGGGCTTCATTTCATTGCAGCCCAAGCACTTGCGTAGTGGAATCTTTTTTACTTTTTGCATATGCTCACTCCCCTACTTATTTGCTTGTGACTCACTCTTTATGTCGATTTTCCAACCAGTAAGCTTTGCAGCCAATCGAGCATTTTGACCCTCTTTGCCTATAGCCAGTGACAACTGTGAATCACTCACTACGACATGAGCTGTACCATGCTCCTTATCAGCATCTACATGGATTACCTTTGCTGGACTCAGTGCACTTCCTACCAAAATTGCAGGATCTTCGTTCCACTGAATGATGTCTATTTTTTCACCTTTTAATTCATCAACAATGGTTTGTACTCTCTGACCTTTTTGCCCTACGCAAGCGCCAACGGCATCTACGTTTGGATCGTGAGAATACACGGCCAGCTTTGTTCTGGAGCCGGCTTCTCTAGAGATATTCTTTATTTCCACTACACCTGTTTGAATTTCTGGAACCTCCAGTTCAAACAATCTCTTCACTAAACCCGGATGTGATCTGGACAATATAATCTGAGGTCCTTTTGTCGTCTTTTTAACTTCCAGTATGAAGCACTTTAGTCTATCATTCAAATTGTATTCTTCTGTCATTACTTGCTCTGTTGCAGGCAGTACAGCCTCAGTCTTACCTAAATCAACATACAAGTTGTTCTTTTCTTTTCTTTGCACAAGACCAGTAACCAGTTCATTCTCTCTGGTTATGTATTCATCAAATATGATGCCTCGCTCAGCCTCTCTAATCTTTTGCACAACTACCTGCTTTGCAGTTTGAGCGGCGATTCTTCCAAAGTTTTTTGGAGTAACCTTTCTTTCAACGGTTTCTCCCAGTTCATAGTTTCTGTTTATTGCTTTTGCTTCTTCCAAGCTTATTTCCAACAAATCACTTTCTACGTGCTCAACTACTGTCTTAAGTGCATAAACCTCAACCTCTCCGGTTTGCTTGTCTATTAATACCTTAACATTTTGTGCAGTACCAAAGTTTTTCTTATAAGCTGAAACTAGAGCCAAATCAATAGCTTCAAATAGTAAATCTTTAGATATTCCTTTTTCTTTAGCAATTTGCTCCATTGCTTGAAGGAATTCTACGTTCATTGTACTCCCTCCCTTAAATTAAAATGCTTTCTTTTAGTCTACCTTTTCAAAAACGATGACAGGTTTAATGATGGCAATTTGTTTTTTATCCAACACAATCTTGTTATTGTTTTGATCTAACTCAACGGTGTCTTCCGAATACCCTGTAAGAATACCCTCTATGGCTTTTTTACCATCTATAGGTGCAAAAAGCTTTGCTTCCATCAGTTTGCCGATTGCCTTTTGGTAGTCTCTTTCTGTTTTCAATGGTCTTTCAATACCCGGTGAGGAAACCTCAAATATATATGCACTTTCTATAGGATCAGCTTGGTCTAAAAGTTCACTTACTTCTTCGCTTACAACCTGACAATCGTCTATCGTAATGCCGCCATCCTTATCGATGTATATTCTAAGGTACCACTCTCCGCCTTCTTTTTTATACTCTACTTCCACAAGCTCAAAGTTATGTTTATCTGTCACAGGCTTACAGAGCTCATATACTACGTCTTCTACTTTTGTCTTGCTCATGCTATACTTCCTTTCTTATTTCCTATAATGTTATTTTTACGTGCTATAGTTCTTTTATACAAAGTAGTCAGTAAATTACTATAATAATACGAAAGAGTGGGAAACCCCACTCTGACAAATCATTGAATAGATTGAATTGCTGTTACATACATTATGTGTAAAAAATAACAAAAATATTCACACAAAAGATTATAGCACTTATTGCCAATGTATGCAAGTTAAAATAAACTTATTTGGCTACTTTCAGGTATATCCTTTAAACAGCCATGTATTTTTAGAATTTCTATCACCGTTTTACTGACTTTTGTTTTTTCTCGAAGCTCATCTATGGAGAAAAACGGCTCTACTTCTCTTGCTTTTGCGATGCTGTATGCAGCGTTAATCCCTACACCCTGCAACGCGTTTAAAGGTGGCAGTATGCCTTCTTCCGTCACGATAAACTTATCCGCCGACGATTTATATAAATCTACATGCCGCAGCTTTATGCCACGAAGATACATTTCATATACTACTTCCAACAAAGTAGCCATGTTCTTTTCCTTAGTGGAGGCATTATTCCCCAGTTTATCGATTTCTCTCCATCTTGCAAGCACGGCTTCTTTTCCCTTCACAAACAAATCAGCATCAAAATCTTCCACTTTTACTGTGAAGAAGGTGGCATAAAATGCGGAGGGGTAGTGAACCTTGTAATAAGCAATTCTGAAGCTCATCATTACATATGCAACTGCATGGGCTTTGGGAAACATATATTTTATCTTCTTACAGGAATCTATGTACCATTCAGGTACATTCTTCTCACGCATGGCTTCTTCATGCTCTGCAGTCAAGCCCTTACCTTTTCTAACGTTTTCCATGATCTTAAAGGACATTTTAGGCAGCACGCCTTTATATATCAGATATACCATGATGTCATCTCTGGTTGATATAACTTCCTTAAGAACGCAGGTGCCGTTCCGCACCATTTCCTGTGCATTGTTGATCCAAACGTCAGTACCATGGGAAAGTCCGGAGATACGGGCCAACTCTGCAAAGGTTGTCGGCATTGTATCCAGAAGCATTTGTCTTACGAACTTTGTACCAAATTCAGGGATTCCCAAGCTGCCTGACTTACAATCTATATCATCCAGCTTAACGCCTAAAGCTTCCGTACTGGTAAACAAGCTCATGGTACTTTTATCATCCAGCAATACATCAGTTGCCTTAAAACCTGTAATATCCTCCAGCATTTTAATGATGGTGGGAACGTCGTGTCCCAGTATGTCAAGCTTAAGCAGTCTGCCGCTGATGGAGTGATAATCAAAGTGTGTCGTAATAATATTGGAGTCAGGGTCATCTGCAGGCTTTTGTATAGGGGTAAATTCATATATATCCGTATAGGAAGGTACAATCATTACACCGCCGGGATGCTGACCAGTTGTTCTTTTTATACCGGAACAGCCTTTCACAAGTCTGTTAATTTCTGCGCTGTGGACACTTTTATTGCGCTCATCGTTATACTTTTTTACAAAGCCATAGGCTGTTTTTTCTGCAACTGTGCCGATGGTACCAGCTCTGAACACATAGCCCTTACCGAAGAGCTCTTCTGTGTATTTATGTGCTTCGGGCTGATATTCCCCCGCAAAGTTTAAATCTATATCCGGCTCCTTGTCCCCGTCAAACCCTAAGAAGGTTTCAAAGGGTATGTCGTGGCCGTCCTTTTTGTATTTGCTGCCGCAATCAGGGCAATTCTTATCTGACAAATCCGCACCGGATAAAATGGATCCATCCATGAAAAATTCGGACTTCTTGCAATTTGTGCAGATGTAATGGGGCGGCAAAGGATTAACCTCTGTAATATCGCACATAGTAGCAACAAAAGAAGAACCTACAGAGCCTCTGGAGCCAACCAGGTATCCATCCTGCAGTGATTTTGTAACCAGCTTTTGTGCGATCAGATACATGACAGAAAAGCCGTGTTTAATAATGGAATTTAGCTCTTTATCCAGTCTTTTCTCTACAACCTCTGGCAGCACATCTCCATAAATGGAATGAGCCTTATTCATGGTCATGTCTCTAATTTGATCTTCAGAGCCTTCAATAATTGGAGGGAAGGTTTCCTCCGGTACCGGTATCACGCTTTCTATTTCGTCTGCGATCTGATTCGGGTACTTTATAACAGCATTGTATGCCCTTTGCTCTCCTAAATAGCTGAATTCATCCAGCATTTCTTCAGTGGTCTTTAAGTACAAGGGGGCTTGCTCGTCAGCGTCGCTGAAGCCTTGTCCACCCATAATCACTCTTCTGTAAACTTCATCCTCCGGATCCAAGAAATGGACGTCTCCCGTAGCAACATAAGGCTTGCCCAGTCTTTCCGCCAGCTGTACAATTTTATCGTTTATCTTCTCTAGCTCCTTTGGTCCTGAGACCCTGCCGTTGCGAGTCAAAAACTCATTATTACCATTGGGTTGTATCTCAAGGTAATCATAAAACTTTGCATTATTCATAAGTGTGTTGTCATCTACACCGTTTAAGATGTTCTTATAGATTTCGCCGGCTTCACAGGCAGAACCAATGATAAGTCCTTCTCTGTGCTGCATGAGCAAGCTTTTTAGTATCCTTGGCTTTTTATAAAAATAGTTCAAGTGTGCTAAGGATATAAGCTTATATAAATTCTTAAGTCCTGTTTTATTTTTTACCAACAGGATGATATGGTAAGACTCGGCATTTTTTAAGTTTATTTTCTGTGAAGAGGTAATGCTGTTTATTTGTTCTATATTTTCAATTTTTCTATCCTTCAGCATTTCTACAAATTTCAAAAACATTTGTGCCGTTGCTTCTGCATCATGAACAGCCCTATGGTGGTTTTCCAGCTTGATATTCAAATGCTGACATACCAGATTCAGCTTATATTTTTTAAGATCAGGCAGAAGATTCCTTGAAAGTTGTAGTGTATCAATGATGATGTTATTTAAATCATACCCCAGCTCAAAAGCCTTCGTCCTAACAAAACCCCAGTCAAACATTGCATTATGAGCAACCAGTGGACAGTTCCCTATAAAGCTTAAAAACTCAGGCAAGACCTCTTTCATAACTCTTTGATCCGCAACCATTTCATTGGTTATGCCTGTTAATTCGGTTATCTTATAGGGTATTGGAATTTCAGGATTAATAAGCGTTGAATATCGTTCTGTTATCTGTCCATTTTTAATTTTAACTGCACCGATTTCTGTGATCCTATCAACAGAAGCAGATAACCCTGTTGTTTCAATATCAAATACGACTATTTCCGAATCCAGTGCAAGATTTCCAGCATTGAATACAATAGGCGCTCCATCGTTAACAAAGTAACCCTCTACCCCGTATAATACCTTCACACCAGTCTTCTTGGAAGTCTCATAGGCTTCCGGAAAGGCTTGAACCACTCCATGATCCGTAATAGCAATAGCTTTATGTCCCCATTCCTTGGCACGCTTTATCAGCTGCGAAGCAGAACAGAATCCGTCCATCGCACTCATACCGGTATGTGCATGAAGCTCAACTCTCTTTTCTTCAGATTGATCCTTACGCTTCATTCTCTCAGCTTCTACGATGTTGATAGGGTATATCACCAGTTCCTTCGCATAGGTATCATACTGCACGTCTCCCTTAAGCTTGACACCTTTACCGTCTGCGATACCCTCCAATAGCTTCTCCGGATTTGTATCCTCCTTTACAAACAGCTTAACTGTCATAGAGTTTGTAAAGTCTGTTATATTAAATGTGATAATCGTCTTACCGTTATTTAAGGTTTTTGATTCCACATTAAAAATAGAGCCCTGTATTGTGACTCTACCGCTGTCTTGTGTTATTTCATCTATATCAATAGGTGCATCATTAAAGCTTTTACCTAATATAACAGCAGCAGTTTTAGCGCCTTGGCCGCCTTCTTTTGATGGCTTGCTTTTAGCTCTTCCACTCATGGTTTCAGCCACAAGCTTTTGCTCCTCTTGCATCAGGTTATTATGATGCTCCTCCACGGGGAAGGCTTCATCCTTATATTCTATTTTGAACTTCAAATCTTGCTTTAAATAGCTTTTAACAAAGCTTTCGAAAATCTCACCACATTTTTTTGCTTTCAAAAAATCAGAAAGTATTTTGTTAGGCACCTTAATATGCACTACTTTATCCTTTATAGAAAGCTCCGCTTCCTTTAAGAAGCCCATAAGGGATGGATTATTCTGATAAGCCAGCAGTTTCAATTCCTCCCAATGCTTGTCCAGGAATTCCTTTTCGCTGTCAATGCACTGCCAATTTTCTATGTTGATTTGTATCCCCTTGAGATTATACATATGAATAAAGCTCTCCTCTATAGCTTTTATATCAGTGAGCTTTAAATCTTGCTTAAGTTTTAGTGTGATTTCCCAGGAGGAGGTTTTCTTGAATACTTTGATAGACTTTATTTCAAAGCTGTCACCGTATTTGCTTAAAAACTCCTTGTTCTTTGCATCCTCTTGCATGCGTTCCTCCATAGTACATTATTTAATCTGTTCTTCGCTATCATTATCGTTAAATACTTTCATTATATCCCAGTACATCTTAAATCTAGCCTGCATACCTTTTAAGATTCCCAGCTTTTCTTCCTTTGTAACATGCGTCATATCTTCGAGATATACTTCTTTTGTTCTGATGGAGTTTTTTTCTGCATATTTCGTAAGTGCTACCTCCACGCCATACCTTGTGATATCGATACTTGGTATTTTATCCATCAGAGACTTCTTGACTGCTCTCTGTCCGGATAAATATGGAGTGACTTTTTGCGCTAAATCAGTGACAATTCTTCCATTTTTAAATATTCCTATGGTCATGTCTGTCTCATTATTTATAACAGGCATAATTAAATCCTTAACATGCTGTTTTGTTAGTCCTATCAGATCTGCATCCAGGAAAATGATATTATCATTGCTGCAGCGTTCCATGCCAGCTTTCATAGCTCCGCCCTTGCCTACATTTTCAACCAGGTCAATCAACTCAACGTCGTAGGCAGTTGCCACCTCAGCTGTTCCATCTGTAGATCCGTCGCTAACAACAATTACTTGTGTTACTTCCTCTACCTTTGTGATGCAATCCAAGACATTTCCAATCGTCTGCTCTTCATTGTAAGCAGGAATAATTGCAGTAATACACATGTTTTTATTCCTCCATTTGTGTAAGAAAATTAATAAGCTCCTCAATAGCATTGCTTTGAGGAATTTTCTTTACGACCTCACCTTTTACAAATAACAAAAACTCACCCTTTCCACCAGCAATGCCCACATCAGCTTCTCTGGCTTCCCCCGGTCCGTTTACGGCACAGCCCATCACTGCAACCTTTATCGGTCTTTTGGTAACGATGTTCTTCACAGCCTGTTCAAGCTGCTCTGCCACCTCTATAAGATTAACATTTGTTCTGCCGCAGGTAGGGCAAGATATGATTTCGATACCACCCTCAATAAGCTTTAAGCTTTTTAAAATTTCCTTTGCGGCACCAATCTCTTCTACGGGATGATCTGTTAAACTAACCCTGATGGTATCCCCAATACCCATATAAAGAAGTGTTCCTAAACCGACAGCAGATTTCACTGTTCCTGTATATTTAGTCCCAGCCTCTGTGATGCCTAAATGTAACGGGTAATCCGTCTGCTCCGCTATTTTTATATAGCTATCGATGGAAAGAAGAACATCAGAGGATTTTATAGAAATTACAATATTGTTGTAATTCAGTTCCTCCAATATTCTTACCTTGCTTAAGGCACTTTCTACCAATGCAGCTGCTGTAGGTCCGCCGTATTTTGCCAATAATTCTCTCTCTACTGAGCCAGAATTTACCCCTACTCTAATAGGGATTTCATATGCTTTAGCTGTTTCAACAACCTTCTTAACACGGTCAACATCTCCGATATTGCCGGGATTGATTCTTATTTTGTCTACACCATTCTTGATGGCTTCAATGGCAAGTCTATAATCGAAATGTATATCAGCTACCAACGGAATGCCAATAGCTTTTTTAATTTCTGCAATAGCAGCAGCAGCCTCCATATCGGGAACAGCAACTCTCACGATGTGACAGCCAGCTTCCTCCAGGGCCTTTATTTGTTCAATGGTTGCTTTTACATTTTGCGTATGTGTATTTGTCATACTCTGGATTGCTATAGGATTGTTATCTCCTATTTCAACAGAGCCTATTCTTATTCTTCTAGTCTTTTTTCTCATATTACACCTGTATTTAATTATAGTGTGATGATATCTTTATAAATGATAAATACGGACAGTATCATCAGTAGCACAAAACCTATAAAGTGTACAATGCCTTCCTTCTGAGGATCGATAGGTTTTCTTCTGATTGCTTCTATGAAAAGGAATATTAATCTGCCTCCATCTAATGCAGGAAGGGGCAAAAGATTGATTATACATAGATTAAGACTCAGGAAGCCAGCAAATTGCAATACCGCAGCTACACCAACTTCTGCTGCCTCTCCGATTCTCATAACAATCTTAACTGGTCCTTCTACATATTCCATGGACGCATTACCTGTAAATAACTGACCTAGAAATTTATACATCTCTTTTGTAATATTTATTGTGTCACCTAGTCCGCGAGTGATTGAAAAGCCCTGGTAGCCAATGCTTGGCACCACCCCTATCATTGCACCTTCTTCTCCTTCTCTTGCAACAGGTACAACATCAACTTCTTTAATCTCACCTTTTCTCTCAAACCTTACTTTAATTTCTTTTCCTTTATTTGCATCAACGATTGGTCTTATTTGCTCCCACTCTGTAATCGCAGTTCCATTAATCTCTGTTATTTCATCTCCCGCTGCCATACCTGCTTTGCTGGCAGGAGAATTCTCTGAAACTTGGCTAATCATAGGTATATACGAAAATACCAAAGAAAAGATTAGTACCGTTAAAATAAAGTTCATAATGGGTCCAAATGCAATGATGGCAATTCTCTTAAATATTGGTTTATTATTAAAAGACCTAGGGTCTAGGTTGCTTTCGTCTTCACCTAACATTTTGCAAAAACCACCCAGTGGAAATGCCCTAATAGAATATAAAGTTTCCTTTGCTTGGTATCCCCAGATCTTTGGACCCATCCCCAGTGCAAATTCCTCAACCTTAACGCCTGATAGCCTTGCTATGATAAAATGTCCAAATTCATGTATTACTACCAATAAGGTAAAAACTAGTATTGCTGCTATGAATGTTAACAACTGCTACACCTCTTTTCAAATAATACGTTTGTCAGGTTTCTTGCCCATTGATCAATCTCGATTATTTCTTCTAAGCATAGATTATTACGTATTTCATGTTTTTCTAATACTGCTGCTATAAGACGGGGTATTTCTATAAAGCTTATTTTGCTATTTAAAAATAGTTCAACTGCAGCTTCATTGGCGCCGTTCATTACAATACATGCACTATCCCCAGCATTCAATGCATCATAAGCCAATTTCAAACTCGGGAATCTGTTAATATCTGGTTCCTCAAAGCTTAGATTGCCTAGCTTCGCTAAATTCAAACGGTCGCCAGACATAGGCAATCGATCAGGATAGGTTAATGCATACTGTATCGGCAGCTTCATATCCGGCAGTCCAAGCTGTGCTACAACAGAACCATCAACAAATTCCACCATAGAGTGGATGATGCTCTGCGGATGTACGCATACCTCAATTTCTTCTGCACTTACATCAAAAAGCCATTTTGCTTCAATGACTTCTAAGCCCTTATTCATTAGAGATGCAGAATCTACAGTAATCTTTTTGCCCATTTTCCAATTTGGATGATTCAGTGCATCGGCTAAACTTACATGCAGCAGTTCTTCTTTTGTTTTTGTTCTAAAAGGTCCCCCAGAGGCTGTTAAAATAATTTTACTGACCTGCGATTTTTTGTTGCATCCAATACTTTGAAAAATTGCAGAGTGCTCACTGTCTACAGGGAGAATCGCTATATTATTTTCCTTTGCCTTTGCCATAATAAGTCTGCCTCCCGCTACCAGCGTTTCCTTGTTTGCTAAGGCAATATTCTTTTTATGGGTTATTGCATGATAAGTAGGTATCAAGCCAGCGATTCCTACGATAGAGGAGACCACCGTATCTGCTTCCGTGATGGTAGCAGCAGCTATCAATCCCTCTAGTCCTGTAGCAACCTCTGTTAATGCACCTACTCTGTTTTTTAATTCTATATACTTTGATTCATCATAAACTACTGCAAGCTTAGGACGAAATTCTCTTACTTGCTGTTCCAACAAATCCACACTGGAATTCGCTGCAATTGCCTCTAGGCTGAACAATTCTTTATTGCTCCTAATAACATCCATGGTCTGTGTGCCGATGGAACCTGTAGAGCCTAAAACGGATAGTCTTTTCATTTCATTCTCCTTGGTCTATTTAAATATTTTGTACTAAAAGAAAATAATAGTACACAACAGGCATTGTAAATAATATACTGTCAAAGCGATCTAATATACCGCCATGGCCAGGAATCAATTTTCCAAAATCCTTAAGATTGGCATATCTTTTTACATAGGATGCAGCTAAATCTCCTAATTGAGAGAATATGCCGCATAAAAGTCCTATGATGATAAAATCAAATATTCCTATATTGCTGTTGTACTTACTTATCAGAACACCAAAAATAGTTGTAAGCAAACTAGATCCAATGATTCCGCCTAAGGCTCCCTCAATGGTTTTTTTAGGACTTATTGCCGGACTTAACTTATGCTTTCCTATACTAATCCCTGTGAAGTATGCCGCTGAATCTGTAAACCAAGCTGTTAGGAAAGGCAGCCATATTAAAACAGCAGCATTTTCCAAATGACTAATAAATATGATATGCCCTAATAAAAAGGTGACATATACAAAACCAAACATTGTATGTACAATTCCATTAACACCACTTTTACGGGTGAAAATCTCAAATGTAAAAAGTGTAATAAGCATAATAGCCATCAGCTTGCTGAATATTTCAGCATTTGGATAAAGTAGCTGCAGTATATAAAAGCCTATGCAAAAAATGAAGCCTATAGAATCCATCGTTTTTACACCGGTTGCTTTTATAGCTTTGTAGTACTCATACATCCCAAACAAGGAAAGTATGCCTGCAAACAAATACAAATAGTCTCCCTTTACAATCAAAAACAATGCAATGAATGGTACGCCGACAATGGCGCTTATTATTCTCGTAAGCATTATATCCTCCGCTATTTCACGAGACCGAATCTTCTATCTCTATTTTGGTATTCTAATATCGCCTTCTCTAACTGTTTTTTATTAAAATCAGGCCACATTTCATCCACAAAAACCAACTCACTGTAAGCACTTTGCCATAATAAAAAATTACTCAGCCTTTTTTCTCCACTGGTTCTTATGATGAGATCTGGTTCAATATCCCCTGCAGTAAAGAGGTAGTCTGAAATTAAATCTTCATTTATTTCATCCTTTGATATCTTACCTTCTTTATGTTCCTCTGCAATCCTTTTGCACGCATGAATGATTTCAGCTCTTCCCCCATAATTTAAAGCGATGTTGAATTGCAGGCCTGTATTATTCTCCGTAAAGCTGACCGCCTTTTCAACTTCTTCTTTTGTGATTTGAGGCAAGGCGCTTAAATCGCCTAAAATTTTAATTTTTACATGATTCTTATTAAGTTCATTAATCTCTTTTCTCATATATTCTATAAGAAGGTTCATCAAATATGAAACTTCCTCAGTCGGTCTATTCCAATTCTCTGTAGAAAAAGCATATACAGTAAGAATTTTTATGCCCATATCACTGCAGGCTTTAACCACCTCTCGCAAGGTCTCCATTCCTGCCTTATGTCCAAAAATCCTCGGCAATGCTCTTTTACTTGCCCACCTTCCATTTCCATCCATAATGATTGCTACATGTTTAGGAAGTCTATTAATGTCAATAGCACCTTTCATAAATTGCCTCCTTTTGTGCAAATATTTAGAGCAATTATATTATACTATATTATAATTCAATATACCAATTAACAGTTTTATTATAAACTCAATATGGTTACTTTAACCCTCATTGCAATTGTTTTTATTGAATTATATCGTATTTAATCTGTATTTATACTAAATAAGCGAAAATCCCCTCATATAGAGGGGATTTATAAATCACTTAAATCTTGCAACTGTCAAATAAATACGGCCTTCAACCTTTAACTGCCTGACAACTTTAGGAGAATGATCTGCTCGTTCATCCTTCTTGTCCTGAAACGGTGTAGAGGTTTCATTTACAATCACCTCATAGCCATTCAACATTAAAAGTGCTCGATCTAGTTCATAGCCAATTGTATAAGGAATATCAGGAATCAAATTTTAAACCTCCATTATTTCCTTTTCTTTCAATTCAGCCAATTTGTCTATTTCCTTGATGAATTTATCGGTTACTTTTTGTGTATCTTCTTCTGATTTCTTTAATCCGTCCTCCGTGATGTCGCCTTCTTTTTTATGCTTTTTCAGACTATCGTTGGCATCTCTTCTAATATTTCTGACAGCTATCTTAGCATCCTCAGCAAGCTTCTTCACTGTCTTAACCAAATCTTTTCTTCTTTCCTCAGTTAATTGAGGAACAACCAAACGAATAATCTTTCCATCATTGGAAGGATTCATTCCTAAATCTGATTTCTGAATAGCCTTTTCTATAGCCGGTATTGATTTGGAATCCCAAGGGCTAATGTTTAATACTCTCGCCTCAGGAGCTGTTATATTAGCCAATTGGGTTAAGGGAGTATCTGTTCCATAGTATTCTACGTGAATTCTGTCCAGCAGCGCCGGGTTGGCTCTGCCAGCCCTGATTGATGCATACTCATGCTTTAGCACTTGTATTGTCTTATCCATTCTCTCTTGTAGATTTTTTTCGATCTCCTTAATCATTCTAGTTCTCCTCCTTTACTATAGTACCTATTTCTTCTCCCATGATCGCCTTGATGATGTTATCCGGATTCTTCAAATCAAAAACAAGTATTGGAATTTTATTATCCATACAAAGGGACGCAGCTGTTGTATCCATTACACCAAGCCCCTTATTAATTACGTCAATATATGATAGTGATTCAAATTTCTTAGCATCCTTGTTCTTCACTGGATCGCAGTCATATACGCCATCAACCTTTTTGGCCAACAGAATAATTTCAGCTTCTATCTCAGCTGCTCTAAGTGCCGCTGTTGTATCTGTAGAAAAATATGCGTTTCCTATACCTGATGCAAATATTACTACTCGACCTTTTTCAAGGTGTCTTATGGCTCTTCTTCTTATATAAGGCTCCGCAATCTGACGCATCTCGATTGCTGTCTGCACTCTTGTAGGCACTTCTATTCTTTCCAAAGCATCCTGCAGTGCCAATGAGTTGATAACAGTAGCCAGCATGCCCATATGGTCCGCAGTGGTTCTATCCATTCCTTCACCGCTTCTGCCTCTCCAGAAGTTACCGCCGCCTACTACAATTGCTACTTCAACATCTAAAGCTTTCAGCTCTTTCACCTTATTGGCAATAGAAACGATTGTGTCTTGATCAAGTCCAAAGCTTTTTTCTCCAGCCAAGGCCTCTCCACTAAGCTTTAATATTACTCTTTTATATTTGACTCCATCCATTAGAATTATACCTCCAATTATCTATTGATTTGTTTATAAAGACAGTAAAAACGAAGCTTGAATTACTCCCTTTTATCTCAAATCAGTAGTAGCATAAACTTTCTACATAATCTAAAAAAATCCTGCTTCTATTTAGAAAAAAAGAGAACACAATGTGTTCCCTTTATTAATACCAGTAAGAACATCCGTTCTTCATTAGTTTGCATGTTCTGTAAGCGTGTATCATAAAAGGCTTCCTTAATTTTAAATTCTCTATAGAAGCCTTTTTACTTTTTCATCTGGCTCATAACTTCTTCAACGAAGTTGTCTTCTTTCTTTTGTAAGCCTTCACCCATTTCATATCTTGTGAATCTTCTGATAGATAGGTTTTCACCAATCTTTGCTATCATTGTATTTAAAAGTTCTTGTACTGTCATATCAGGATTCTTAACAAATGGTTGCTCTAATAAGCAAATTTCTTTGTAGTACTTTTCAATTCTGCCTTCAACCATTTTATCAACGATCTTTTCAGGCTTGCCTTCATTTAGGGCTTGATGTCTGAAAATCTCTTTTTCCTTCTCGATAATAGTTTGATCCACTTGGTCTCTTGAAACGAACATAGGATTTGTAGCCGCTACTTGCATTGCCATATCTTTTACGAATGCTCTGAAATCAGCATTTTTAGCTACGAAGTCTGTTTCTGAGTTTACTTCAATAAGTACGCCTATTCTTCCGCCGCCATGTATGTAAGCTTCTACTATACCTTCGCTTGCTATTCTGCCAGCCTTCTTAGCTGCAGCAGCAAGACCTTTTTCTCTAAGTAATTCGATAGCCTTGTCTATGTCTCCATTAGTTTCAACAAGTACCTTCTTGCAGTCCATCATTCCTGCTCCGGTTCTTTCTCTTAACTCTTTTACTGTTGAAGCATCAACCATG
>JAQSYD010000051.1 GCA_029256325.1 Clostridia bacterium | reverse complement strand
AAGGGAAACGATTTCCTTTGCTTTTCTTTCGCCTTCTTCTTTCGCCTTTGACTCAATATCCTTTATCATCATAGCAGCTTCATGCTTAATTTCCTTTTCAATATCACTTAACAACAGCTGTTTTGCTTCTTCTGATGAAAGTCCTGAAAGTCTTTCTAGTTCTGCTACCTGCTTCTTGTACAATTCTTGTACATCTTCATGAACCTTTTGGGTTTCTTTTTGCTTTTTCGTGATGCTTTCTTCTCTTTGTTCCAAAGCATCAACCTTTTTGTCCAAAAGTTCTTCTCTCTGCAGCAGCCTTCTTTCTATACGCTGAACTTCATTTCTTCTGTCTCTGATTTCTCTGTCTAATTCAGCTCTAAGCTTGTGAACCTCTTCTTTCGCTTCCAGTACTACTTCTTTTTTGTTAGTCTCAGCTTCTTTTCCGGCTTCTTCAATAATCCTATTTGCTTCTGATTCGGCATTTTTGATCTTTCTCTCTGCAATATATCTTCTAACTAAATACCCTATTGTGAAGGCAGTTAATGCGACGATTGTGTATATAATATATTCGATAGTGTATTCACCTCCTTAAAAATATGAAAACTCCATTAAGGAATATATTCATGAATAAAAATAAAAAAAATTACTTGATACACCCTGAAATTATTCTATAACTTTTGCAATTTTTTGTCAAGTTTAATGCACTTTATGCAAACTAGACTACACCTAAGGCATCATGTATAATTTTTCCTACTTTCAACTATCTTTATTCAGTTATATCAATATTGTTAAGTACTTTACTGCATATTTCATAGTCAAAGCCTTTATATAGCAAAAAGGCATATAGCTTTGCCTTTTTCTCTCTTCCACTTCCCTTAAGACTTCGCAGCTTTTTCTCAGCAACCAGCAAGGCATTTTTATATTCATCAATTTCAGAATTTTCTAAGTTTTGCAGTACAAGCTCCTTGTCGACACCTTTTTGAATCAACTTATTATATAAAGTCTTTTTGTTAAGTCCTTGACTTGTATCCTGCTTGCTTCTTATAAATGTTTCTATATATTGCTCATCATTTAGATATCCAAGCTCAGTAAGCCTCTCTAAAACCAATTTTATTGTATTTTCCTTATATTCCTTCTCCTTAAGCTTCTTCGTGAGCTCATACTTCGTTTTATAGGATTTTGCAAGCATATTTAAAGCATAATTCAAAGCTTTTTTATAACAGGATTCATCAGATGCCTTCATTAATAGCTCTGTATCAACCTCCATACCCTCTTCCAACTTCATGTAATAGATCGTTTCATCATCCAAGCTGCAAAAATATTCATGATCAATATGAATATTATAAAAAAGTTTGTTTCGTTTTTGAGGAGTTATTGCAGTTATTTTCATCATTACCACCCTTAATTCAATATGCAAAAGGCATGGTGAGAGAAAATCTCAAATCCATGCCTTTACTTTATTTATTATTATAGATCTTCTTCAATATCCTTATCTTCACCGCTCAAAGACTTTGAAGCCGTCATATTAAATAATTCTCTGATTTTACCTTCTATTTCTTTTGTCATTGCTGGATTATCCTTTAGGTACTGCTTCGCGTTCTCTCTTCCTTGACCTATTCTAGCATCGCCATAAGAATACCATGCTCCACTTTTGATTACGATATCATTGTTAGCTGCTGCATCCAGAACGCTGCCTTCTCTTGAAATACCTTCACCATACATAATGTCAAACTCTGCTTGTTTAAATGGTGGCGCTACCTTATTTTTAACAACCTTTACCCTTGTCCTTGTTCCGACAACATCGTTTCCTTGCTTCAGGTTCTCAACCTTTCTAACCTCTAAACGTGTGGAAGCATAGAACTTAAGCGCTCTTCCGCCAGGTGTTGTTTCTGGATTGCCGAACATAACGCCAACCTTTTCTCTAAGCTGGTTTATGAATATGGCACAGGTTTTAGATTTATTGATGGCTCCTGTAAGCTTTCTCAAAGCTTGTGACATAAGTCTTGCCTGTAAGCCTACGTGTGCATCTCCCATGTCGCCTTCTATTTCAGCTTTTGGAACCAAAGCAGCAACAGAGTCAACAACAATAACATCTATTGCACCACTACGAACAAGTGTTTCACATATCTCCAGTGCTTGTTCGCCTGTGTCCGGCTGAGATACAATCAGGTTATTGATATCTACGCCAAGGTTCTTTGCGTATACAGGGTCCAAAGCGTGCTCTACGTCTATGAAAGCAGCTTCTCCGCCGTTTCTTTGCGCTTCAGCAATGATATGAAGTGCAACAGTTGTTTTACCTGAGGATTCCGGTCCATATATCTCTACAATTCTACCTCTTGGCACTCCGCCGATCCCAAGTGCTAAATCCAAATCTATACAGCCTGTAGAAATTGATTCTACATTTAATTTTACACTATCTCCCAATTTCATGACGGAGCCTTTACCAAATTGTTTCTCTATTTGACCAAGTGCTAACTCAATAGCCTTTTTCTTATCGTTCATATCATGCAGGTAACCCTGCCACACCTACCTTTCGAATAGTTATATCTATGCGAACAAACGTTCTATATCAATTATATTATATTGTATAATATTAGTCAAATATTTGTTTGCAAATTTTTAAGCGAATTTTCATTTACGGATGCCGTTGTTACAAAAGTGCTCTTCTTAAAATATCCAGCGCTCTTGTAGTGGCATTCCATCTCACTTTTTCCCTGCTTGCCGGGAAAAAGTATCTATGTGCTTCTACCTTTTCGCCTATTGCAATTCCAATATAAAACAGTCCTACAGGCTTTTCAGCAGTGCCACCCTCAGGTCCTGCGATGCCTGTTACAGAAATGCCGACATCCGTTCCAGATACTTGTCTTATACCTTTTGCCATTTCCTCTGCTGTTTCAGCACTTACAGCACCATGGGACCTTAAGGTATTTTCTTGAACCTTCAAAAAATTCATTTTAGCCTGGTTGCTGTATGTGACTATGGCATTGGTAAATACCGAGGATACACCTGATACATTGGTCAATCTGCCTGAAATCATGCCCCCAGTGCAAGACTCAGCAATGGATACTGTCATTTTATTTTTCTCTAAAAGCTTATATACGATATACTCCAGACTTTCATCATCATAACCATAAACATTATCCAGTAAAATATCTGTAATCCTTGCTTCCATTTCTTTCAGCAAACGGTTCGCTTCTGCCTCATCTTGGCACTTTGCAGTAATGCGCAGGTGCACTTCTCCATCTTTTGCGTAAGGTGCAACCGTCGGATTGCTCTGCTCATCAAAAATATGCTGAAGCAGCTCCTGAATCGTCGATTCTCCAACACCCACAACTCTTAAGGTTTTTGATTTGATCATGAAAGCTGATTTTGCTTTTAAACAGGGATAAACCTGCTCTGAAAACATAGGCATCATTTCCTTAGGAGGACCAGGCAAAAGTATAACTAATTTGTCTTCCTTCTCTACCATAACTCCAGGAGCTGTTCCGTTGTTGTTCTCCAATACCAATGCACCTTCAGGGATATAACCCTGCTTCTTATTACATTCCGGCATAGGTCTATTTGATGTTTTAAAATAACATTCGATCTTTTGCAGACTATCTTCATGAGGAACAAGCCTTAATCCTAATGCTGCAGCTACGCCTTCTTTCGTGAGATCATCATCAGTAGGACCTAACCCACCTGTTGTAATGATGATATCAGACCTTTTTAGGCTGAGCTCAATAGCCTCCTTAAGCCTGCTCATATTGTCACCAACTGTAATATGATAATGAACATCAATTCCCAATTCTGCAAGCTTTTCAGACAAGTAACGCGCATTGCTGTTGACGATGTTGCCCAAAAGCAATTCAGTGCCAACGGCTATTATTTCACATTTCATATGAATCCTCCTTTATACATACCTTAAGGTTTTCTCATAATAATAAATTTAAAGCTATGTATCAAAGTTCATGCTTTAATACATAGCCGGTTCTACAGTATATTTTAAGCTTTTTGCTCTAGTTTTTTAGGCATAATAACCTTCATGTTTTTTCCAAAGTAATCAAAGCCTGACCAAAGGGTTATAATCAATGTCAAATAAGTAAAGATGATATCTACGGGCAAGCTTATCAAGTTAAAAGGGAAATTATTCAAGATCAAAATACATATTGTTATGATTTGAGTAACCGTTTTAAGCTTTCCAAAATTGCTGGCAGCAATTACAATATTTCCAGCTGCCGCAAGAGTTCTTAGACCTGATACTGCAAATTCACGTGCTAATATGACAAATACAATCCAGGCTTCAATTCTTCCCATTTGAATCAAAATAACAAAGGCGGCTGTAACCAAAAGCTTATCCGCTAATGGGTCCATAAACTTGCCAAAGTCAGTAATAAGGTTGTATTTTCTGGCGATATGGCCATCCAAGTGATCAGTTAAGGATGCTAACAGAAATACAGCTAAGGCTAATTCTGTATGGAATGGAAATTTAATAAGCATGAGTCCCATGAATATGGGTATCATCGCAATTCTCAACATCGTAATTTTATTTGCTATATTCATTCATTTCCTCTCCTATTAGATCATATTCTGACGCCTCTACTATTTTCACGTAGGTGAAATCACCAATATTATGCTTTTCTTTCGAAGAAAAGAATACATTGCCATCAATTTCAGGCGCATCTTTATAGCTTCTGCCGTAGTATTTCTTCCCTTCCTTACCTTCAATCAAAACTTTAATCATTTTTCCAACCATCTTTTGATTGTTATCCATTGAAATATCACTTTGCAACAGCATAATTCTCTCCTGTCGCTTCAGTTTAACTTCCTGCTCAACTTGTTCCTCCATTTGAAATGCTGGAGTATCCTCTTCCCGTGAGTAAGTAAAAACGCCCAACCTATCAAATTGAAGCTCCTTTACAAAATCAACCAGTTCTTTGAAATCACTTTCAGTCTCACCTGGAAAACCAACTATTAAAGAAGTTCTCAGGGCAATGTTGGGAATCTTGCTTCTTAGTTTAAATACTAAATCTTTAATTTCCTCTTTTGTAGTTCTTCTTCCCATTCTTTTTAGTATCTTATTACTGGCATGCTGTATTGGTATATCCAGATATTTGCATACCTTATCATTTTCAGCGATGACGTCAATTAAATCATCGTCAAATTCATCTGGATATGAATAAAGCAATCTGATCCATTCAATACCCTCTATTTTGCTAAGCGCATCTAATAGCTCAGCTATTCTGTATTTTCCGTATAAATCCATGCCATATCGAGTGGTATCTTGCGCGATTACATTAAGCTCCTTTATACCATTACCAGCCAGCTGTGCTGCTTCTTTTATGATATCTTCAAATCTTCTGCTTCTATACTTGCCGCGAAGCTTTGGAATGATGCAGTAAGTGCATCTATTGTCACAGCCTTCAGCAATTTTAAGATAGGTTGAAGAAGCCGTTGTAGATATCACTCTCGGAAGCTCATGGATATCAACATTCTCTTGATTTCCAAATTTAACAACCTTGCTGCCTGCCATTGCACTTTCTATGACCTCTATTATATTTTTATAATCTCCTGTACCTATGACCGCATCCAACTCCGGCATTTCAATCATTAAGTCTTCTTTATATCTTTCTGCAAGACAGCCGGAAGCAATCAGAACTTTGCATTTTCCATTATTCTTTAATTGCCCTAATTCAATAATATGATCAATAGATTCCTGCTTTGCACTTTCAATAAAACCACAAGTATTCACAATGATAACGTCTGCTTTATTTGTATCCTGCGTCAGCTTATAGCTGTTGCTGGATAAAATGTTCAACATTACCTCTGAATCAACCAGATTCTTGGAGCATCCTAAGGAAACCAAGGCTACTTTATAACTCAAAAAACTTTCCCTCCTACTATGTATACAATGATGATGTTTATTTTTATTCTAATAGATTATTTGACATCCTCAATAAATAACTATTAAAGTATATTATATAGATTATTACATGTAAAGCACATTATGTACGCAATACCAAATCAAATAGTTTTATATTCCCCAGGTAATAATTATCGCCGTATTGGACATTTATGCCCAACTACAGCTCAATACCTTCATTTATATCCATATTTCACGTTATTAATCCTTATTACGACATTTTTCACATTATTAGAATTAAATATCCATCATATTATTAAGCTCATCCTTTGTCATTAAAACCTTTCTAGGCTTACTTCCTTCATGACCACCAATAACACCTCTCTCTTCCATTTGGTCAATCAGTCTTGCAGCTCTGCTGTAGCCTATTCTCAAACGTCTCTGAAGCATCATGATTGAAGCCTGACCCCCATCTACTACCATTTCTATGGCAGATGGCAGCAATTCGTCAGTCTCCCCTGCAAAGTCTCCACCATCATCATCACTATCCTGCTGTTCAAGATTTTTCATGATTTCATCATTATAGGATGGCGGTACTTGGTCTTTGATATGAGTAACCAGCTTTTCGATTTCTTTTTCTGCAACAAAAGCACCTTGCACACGCAAAGGCTTTGACTCGCCTACGGGATAGAACAACATATCACCCTTGCCCAACAGCTTTTCTGCGCCGCCCATGTCCAATATTGTTCTAGAGTCCACCTGCGAAGATACAGCAAAGGAAATTCTTGATGGTATATTTGCTTTTATGAGTCCTGTAATAACATCTACTGAAGGTCTTTGCGTTGCAACAACCAAGTGTATCCCCGCGGCACGCGCCATTTGCGCCAATCGACAGATTGAGTCCTCAACGTCACCGGGGGACACCATCATCAAGTCGGCTAACTCATCTATAATGACTACAATTTGTGGCAGCTTTTCTATGCCTTCTTTAGTTATCCCATTATAGCCTGTGATATCTCTTACATTATTAGCAGCAAACTTCTTATAACGCTCTGTCATTTCTACTACAGCCCAATTCAAGGCACCTGCAGCCTTTTTAGGGTCAGTTACTACCGGTATCAGCAAATGAGGTATATTCTTATATACGCTTAATTCAACCACCTTTGGGTCAATCATAAGCAGCTTTACTTCTTCAGGAGTTGCTTTATACAAGATACTGGCTATTAAGGTGTTAATACATACACTTTTTCCTGAGCCAGTTGCCCCTGCAATCAATAAGTGGGGCATTTTAGCCAGGTCTGCTACGATATTGGCTCCTGCTACGTCTTTACCTATGGCAAAGGCCAGCTTGGACTTATTATTTTTAAACTCTTCAGATTCCAATACTTCTCTAAGAAAAACCATCGTGATATCTTTATTCGGTACTTCTATTCCAACAGCAGATTTGCCGGGTATTGGCGCTTCTATTCTTATTCCTGCTGAAGCTAAGCTTAGAGATATATCATCAGCTAGGTTTACTATTTTACTAACCTTAACGCCGGGACTAAGGGACAATTCATATCTGGTAATGGTAGGTCCTACAGAAACTTGAGATACCTTTGCACTAACGCCAAAGTTGCCTAAGGTTTCCTCCAGCACCTTCACGTTATTCATAACTTCTTTTTTTGAGTTTACCGTTTTACCCTCTTGATTTATATTTAAAAGATTTGTAGGAGGTATCTCATAACAGCTGTAGTGCCTAAGCTCTGGCACAATAGCCGGTATTGAGTCCCTCTCAGCCTTTTTATCATTCTTTTCCCTTGTTTTGTTTCTTGCCTGTTCAAGCTCTGTGACAAGGACAGATTTTGATTTATCCTGAGTTCCGTCAGCATGTTCCACCTTGAAGTTTGTGTCAAAATTCTTAGTGAAATCAAGAATTCTGATTTTCTTATCCATTTCACTGATTCGGTCCTGATCCCCTGCAACCAAATCATTGCTTATGAAGGATTCATCTATTATCTCTTTTTTCGTTTTCTCTTTACGAGACTTTTGATTTTTGTTCTGTTTAAACAGTGAAATAATTGCGGCATAAGCACTGATGAATAGTGATTTAATCAAATCCAATACAGACTTAAATGAAGTTTCTGTAAATACCAGTACTGCGATCATAAATAATCCGATATTAATAACCACACTTCCAATAACACCGAATAGCTTCACTTCAGCAAAACCAATAATTGCCCCTAGGACCCCACCTCCTTGGTTTTGCTGTCCATTTTCATATGCTAAGGTGATATAATCTGTCAGTGTAGGATCAATAAGAACCTCATATTGATTGATATTTACGATATATAAAATTGTGAGCATAGCCACTGTAAATAGCAGAAATGCATAATATTTGTGATTCATTTTAAGATCACTTTTCATATAAACAAATGCGATTCCCAAAATAAGTGTCATAATGGGAAAAACATATGCGCCCAAGCCTAATATTCCCAATAATCCTGATTTAATTCCATTTCCCACAAAGCCGGAGCTTTCATTTAAAAGACTTATGTAAAAATAAATGCTTAAAACAATGAGTAATATGCCAAATATGTCATATTGTAATTCGTACTGCTTCTTCTTCCTTGGCATGGCCTACCTCCACTACTTATATTATTGTTGTCAACCCTCTTAAAATCGTTATTTTACTATATTAATTATACATTATTAAATATTTATTGCAAAGAAAAAGCTGACAAGCTCATATGAATAGGCGGCTGTCAGCGATTCTATCTTATTTTTTCCAAAGCTTCCACCAGCTTTTAGACGAATTTTTATCATTGTCATTTTTATTCACTGCTTGTATATCGATGAACTGCCCGGTATCCGTATCTAACGCTCTCCATTTACTTCTCTGACAAAGCGTTTTTATTATCTCGACAGCTTCAGCTTGTTCTAAATGCATCATGAAGCTTTGTACGGGTGTGTGCTTTGCGATTTCTATATTTATCTTACCTTTGTCTGTCGTCGCAGTGATATCTGTCGGATCAGAAAAATCAGCTTCCGGAAAAGCTTGCTTCAAAAAAGCAATTACTTCACCAAAGGCACCCAAGAAATATTGGTTTTCATCTCCTATTTCTTCAATGCTTACAGCATTGTCCGGCGCATCCATTATTACAATTGTCTTATTCATTTCATCACCTTATCTATAGTTTTATATATGCTTTAAATTCTTATTTCTTGCTCTGTGCTTTCTTTCTGAGTCATATTGATTCCAATATACCCTCTTTGGATTATATTGCGTCCTAGGCTCTTTTTCTTCTGCAGCATAACCAGTATACACGACAGACAAAGGAATAACCTCCTCTGGAATGGCTAATGCCTTTTGAATATTTTTTACTGCAGCCTTATTAGGATAAGCACCAATCCATACTGTACCCAATCCTAGTCCCGAAGCTGCAATAATAATGTTTTCAGTTGCAGCACTGCAATCCTGTATCCAATACTCCTTATAGGGTCCTTTTGGTGCCAAATCCATATTCGCACATACCACAATGGCTGCGGCTGCATTATATTGACCGAAATATAAGCCCTTCCTTAAATTATCCATAATATCCTTATCATTTACAACAACGAACTCCCAAGGCTGATTGTTAGAGGCAGTTGGTGCACATGCTGCAGCCTTTAAGAGCAACTCCAAAGTATCATTGGATACAGGCCTATCCTGATATTTTCTTATACTTCTACGTCTATATAATAATTCTAAAATATCCATTACATTCCTCCAAATATCACTCAATAATATTTAACTATATTTATGATTCTATTTCAATGTAATGAACTGTTTAATTAAGTCTGTCCAGTTATCTATTCAATATCCAAAAATAATAGTTAAGTACGGCTGCAAAGCTAACCCAAAGTATATAGGGAATCATCAGCCATGCAGCCTTTTTGTCTATTTTGCAAAACTCTATTGTTGTCATTATGATAAACAACAGCAGCAGTAAAAGCTCTAGTAGTGCAATGCCATACAGATTTAATCTGAAGAATATTATTGTCCATAAATAGTTTAGTATCAATTGGATTATAAAATACAAAACAGCTTTACCAATCACTTTGCCTTTACTCCCCCAGAGTAATACTCTATATAGAGCTACAGCCATTAGGAAATATAATATTGTCCATACTACTGGGAATACCCAGCCAGGTGGTGAGAAAGCAGGCTTTACTAAACCCATATACTGATTACTGGCAGAGTTGCTCAAGAAACCACTTATAAATCCTCCTAGTTCTATTAAAGCAATTAAAAAGACCAACAGCAGAATATTTCTTTTTCCATTCACCTTATATATGCTCATTGTTGTTTCACCTCGCTAATATATTTGTATATTCTATATTTATTAGCTTGTATATATTACAGGTGAAATTCAATAAATTAAGATATCAATAAAGAACAAAGACCATGGAGAATTAGCTTTCTAACTTCACCCATGGTCTTCTATAGGATTTTTACATGCATATTTATTGTTTCCAGATTTATGAATTTGTATTCTTATTTTCCTTTTCATTTTGAATAATTTCACGAAGCTTATCCATAGCTTGGCGCAAACCGCCGATTTCGTTGATCAAACCTGAACTGACAGCTTCATTGCCTACAATTATGCTGCCCACGTCATTGGCAAGCTCACTGGTTGAAAACATGTACTTGCGAAGCACTTTATCATCTATATTGCTATGGGCTACGATAAAGTCAATAATTCTTTCCTGCATTTTATTAAAATACTCAAAAGTCTGAGGCACGCCAATAATCAAACCATTCATCCGAATAGGGTGTATCGTCATTGTTGCAGAAGGCGCAATAAAGGAATATCTGCTGCATACGGCCAAAGGAACACCTATACTGTGTCCTCCTCCCAGCACTAAGGATACGGAAGGCTTTTTCATACTTGCAACAAGCTCCGATATTGCCAAGCCTGCTTCTACATCTCCACCTACTGTGTTTAAAATAAGAAGTAAGCCTTCAATATCCTGACTTTCTTCTACAGCCAATATTTGAGGGATGATATGTTCATATTTGGTTGCTTTATTCTGTGGCGGCAGCAGTATATGACCTTCAACCTGGCCAATAATGGGTATGCAATGTATATTGCTTTTAGTCTGAGGTACTTTTTCTACTCCCAGCTCCTTAATGGCTTCTGTTGGTTTGTCTACGCCATGGTGATGCGGATTTTCCTGAGGATCTTGCATTTTAAAACTGCTATCGTATATGTTCAAGGTATCACACTCCTATGTTGCTAATATTTAAATTCAAATATATTATTTGAATAATAACCAAAATTATTTATAAAAAAAAATAAACGCGTGTTTTTACGCGTTTATTTGATGTGCTTATCTTTCAGATATCTTACCCAGTTCAAACTCTTGATGCAATGCATTTACTGCCTGATTCACATATTCGCTGTCTATGAGACACGAAATTGTTGTATGAGAGTCAGAGGTTTGCAGTATCTCGATATTATATTTAGATAAAGCCCTTATAGCTTTAGCCATTACGCCGGGAACACCTCTCATTTTATTGCCTATAATCGTCACCTTGCTGCAGTTTCTTTTAAATTCATAGCTCATCTTCTTGCTGTCCAAAATCATTTGCAGCTTGCCTAATTGGCTTTCATCGATGATAAATACCTTGGAATCGGGATAAACATTAATCATATCCAAACTGATGCTGTTCGTTGCAATCATATCAAACAGATAACTGTCATCCTCATATTCACCTGCAGAGCCATTAAAGAATACTCTCACCTGAGCTCTTTTTCCGATTTGGGCAACTGCAGTAATAATTTTATCTTTTTTATCTTCTTTATATCTTCTATTTTTGTCGCAGTTGGTTATCAGGGTGCCTTGAGAATCACTCATGGTATTTTTGATCATCAGTGGAATATTGCTTCTCATCGCAACCTCAACTGCTCTTGGATGTATTACATTGGCACCATACTCTGCCATTTGGAATACTTCATTATAAAAAATAGTGTTCATGACTCTTGCATCCGGCACAATCCGGGGATCAGCAGTCATTACACCCTCTACATCCGTGTAAATCTCTACCGCTTCTGCATTTAAAGCTTCTCCAATAATGGATCCGCTAACGTCACTACCTCCTCTGCCCAGGGTTGTAATATCGCCTTTTTCATTGACCCCCTGAAATCCGGTAATAACAGGAATAATATTTCTTTCGATATATCTCTGTAAATTTTGAGTATCTACGCGGAGTACCTCAGCATCGCCAAAATTATCATCCGTAATGATGCCGGCTTGTGCTCCTGTAAGCGCAACACTTTCATGACCCCTCTTTTTCAGGGTATTCACCATCACTACACTTGATATTATTTCACCGCAAGCCATAAGCAAATCCATTTCTCTGGGATTTGTCTCGCAACCTACTGCTTTAGCCATATTAATTAATGTATCTGTTGCATAAGGATCTCCATTTCTGCCAATTGCAGAAACAACAACGACTGGAAAATATCCATTTTTCAGTGCAGTTTCCACCTTATCAACAATCATTTCTCTTCTTTCTTGAGTCGCCACGGAGGTACCCCCGAATTTTTGTACAAGTATCTTCATAATAACCTCCTACTTCTATATGCTTCACCTTTGTTTAAAAGCTTCACAAATGCTAAATCAGCTGCTAAAAATTTATTTCAATGAAATGTATTCTAGTATTGAATAATCATTGGCTGAAGCTGTTTACCCTCAAGAGCTTCTTCAATTGCAGGTATTGTATACTCCAACTTTGCTACTAAGGAGTTTTTCTTATCTACAGGATTATCCTGTCCAAAGGGCACGAAGAAATAATGCTTGGAATTCAAAAGAACACCCAGATTTTTTGCGTTCATTCCTAATCCATCGTTTGTTGATATGGCAACTACGACAGGTCTTTGATTCCGAATGTGCGATTTTACAGCCATCAGCACTGGGGTATCTGTCATAGCATTGGCCAATTTTGCTATGGTATTACCTGTAGTGGATGCTACTTTAATACAAAATTCAGCTTCTGATGCCTATAGCTCTTGCCATCAAAGCACCATCGCCATGTTCCACTTCCTCAAATCCCATCTTTTTAAGATAAGCGTTTTGTTCATGATTTGAAGCATAACAAAATATTTTTTTGTAACCCTTATCCGTAAAATAACCTTCATTGTCTTCAAATATAAATTTACCTATTTTGAAATCTCTATATTCCGGCATAACAAAATCTAAATTTATCAGAAGGGATTCCTTATCATAGACTGAAGCAATAAATACACCTGCGGGCACCATATTTCTCAGTATGTATAAGCTGATTGTCATTCCCGTTATGGTAAACTTAAAATCAGGGAAGTATTTTTCGATATCCTTTTTGTAAAAGTCAAAAAAGCTTTTTATATAATTGCTTTCTTCATTGATTTCAATCAGCTTGAAATATTCTTTCTCTGTATATATTTTATAAAGATAGTATAAATTGATAAAGACAATAATCGAATTTATCAATGCTACCGGTATGGCATGGATCATGTATCCATATATCGCAAATAATATGGATCCTACCAGGTTGTACCACCTGAGCTTGATAATTGAGCTCATTAACAAGGATACTGCTACTATGACTGATGACAAGTATCCTAACCATTCTAACCAGTTTATTTCCACAAACAACACCTCTTCTGCAAAATGAAAGAAAAATAGGGGATTTACCCCTTATTCGTTTACTCTTTATTCAACTTTGTAAATAAGAGTAAAATCTATATATTTGAACCATTATTAGTTTATTATTCAAATTTATTCTTGTCAATGCTTTTATCGGTCATTCAGTATTTTCAGGGTATCCAGGCAATTCTATAGAACAAGTGGTTTAACTCTATTTGTCCACAGCTGCTTTTTCATATAATGCATTGATAAGCTTTCTTAAATACCTACAGCCATTCCTAAGGATTTCTTCTTCAGGCAATTCAGCGGCAAACAATACATTATTTCTTAGGTTGTATAGATATCTTAACTCTTCTACTTGTTCTTCATTGGCACTCAGTGCTTGCAGCATATTTACCAAACGGCATTCATAAATATCAACTTTTTCACTTTGCTCGCATTCATTGATTTGCATTGCTTCAAATAGCTTTTTTGCAGTCCCTTGCAGTTCACCCCAAAGCTCAACAAACTCATAAAGCGCGGAATTATCTCTTTGAATAAAAGACACAGACTCCTCCGCTAAGTGTGATGTTATCCCATACACCTCATATTTGGCTTCTATATAGCTGTTGTAATATTCAGGGTGATCCTCTAATATTAGATCAACCATTTTCCGTACAATCGTTCTTGTTTGCTTAATGTTTCCTGCTACAACAATATATTTGCAAATATCCTTTGGCCTATCCATCTTTATTTTCTGCAAAAATCTATATAATATATCAGCTCTACCCATATAGGTGTTGTAGGGTAAATCCATTTTGATTTTTTCCCTGATTAATGCTGCCAGCTCATAATGATTGTTAAAGCTGTGCTGAATCTTAGAGATTCTTTGATTAAAAGCCTTTTGAAGCCTTTCCAAAGCAATTTCTCCTGACAGCGCCATGCCATTGAGCTCATCTAATATTCTGTGCTCCTCTTCAGAAAGACTTCCAATTTTTGGCTTATACGCCAAATCATGTTCTACTTCCGCCCATGCATGCATCAAGGCTGAAGCAATCTGAATTTCTACCAATGACTGTGCAAACCTCTTTTTACTGTCCTCCAGTCTGACATCCTTAATTCTCACTCTAAAGTGTATGGCATCATAGCCAGCAAATCTTCTTTTATAATTCAGCATATAGGAGGATGGGTTTTCAGGGTTTGGAAAGTATTTAGTCCTTTCGGTAACAAATTCAGCTTGAATAAGCCGTGCAATCTCACATCGATCTCCCGGAAAATAGTTTGCAATTCTTACGCCAGCCAAATCTGCGATATCTTGATATATTTGCTCTATGCTCTGATAATTCTTGATTTCATTTCTTTTTATCAGCTTTTCTCTTAGGCTGTCCGGTCTTTTGGCTCTATACGTAACCACTGCATGTATGCCATTTCTTTGAAGCAGGGTTTCACATATATGAGCCACCCTTTTTGCCAGCTCATAAAAATAATCATATTCCTTGGTATATTGTTGTAAAAATAGGTCGATTACATCCATGTCGCGCTTCCTTTCCTTATAGACATTCACTTCACATAATAAATATTATGTGAAGTATCAAATTTAAATTACAAGGACCAACATATTTATATGAAGCTATGCCTTTTTTATGCACGAAACAATACTGATATATAGTGTCCATCTTTAATATATTTAATATTAGAGTTATTAGCAAGGGGGAATTATTTTGGGTTGCAAATTCAAGGCTGCATTATATATTAGAGTAAGCACTGAAGAGCAAGCAGCAGAAGGACAATCCGTAACGGCTCAAATAGAGATTCTAACTCAATATTGTAAACTTTATGATATAGACATATTCGATGTATATCAGGACCTGGGTATCTCGGGCAAGGAGACTAAGAACCGCCCGCAGCTTATAAGAATGCTTCAGGAAGCAAAAAATGGCTGCTTTAATTTAGTTTTAGTCTGGAAGATTTCACGACTATCCAGGAGTCTTAAGGATTTGCTGTTGATACTGGATCAGTTTGAGAAATTAAGCATCATTTTCAGCAGCTATTCAGAAAAATTTGATACCTCTACTCCTGTAGGCAAAATGACATTGCAGCTTTTAGGATCCATTGCAGAGTTTGAAAGAAATACCATCATTGATAATGTCAAGCTTGGCTTGCAGGAATACGCACGAAAAGGCGGCAAAACAGGTACAGTTCTTGGCTATGACAGCCGTAATAAGCAGCTTTTCATTAATAACAACGAGGCAGAAATCGTTAAAATGATATACCACCTCTATACAACAGAACAGTTGAGTATGTCCAAAATCGCAGAACATTTGAACGCTCTTGGCTGCAGGACAAAAAGAGGTCATTTATTTTCTAAGGACAGCATTGCTGTTATCCTCAGCAATCCAGTTTATATAGGAATCAACAGGCACAAAATTGGTCTGGAGGAGGCCTATAGTACAAAGGGTTTACATCCACCCATTATCGAGGCTGCTACATGGAATACAGCTCAGGCGCTACGGGAAAGCAATAAGAATAAAAGAGAGCCGAAGAATAAGCAGCATATTTTCCTGCTGTCAGGTAAAATACAGTGCCCTAAATGCTATTCTCTTATGTACAGTTTCACTTCCAATGCCGCTTCTAAAACCTACAGATATTACAGATGCAAGGGCTGCAAAGGGATCTGCAATGCTGACGCTATAGAAGACGCGGTTTTAAATCATCTCAGAGAGCTTATCCAGGATAAAAATACGGTTCTTGCTGCTATGACGCACTTGATGCAGCATAACTCCACTTATAACGCGAATAAAAATTCCGATTTATTAAAAAAGGAATTTGAAAAAACTCAAAAGCTTTTGGATAAATACGTTTTACTGCTGGATGATGCAGCTTTTGCAGAAAGCGAAGTGATACGCAGTAAAATCAAAGAGCTAGAAACCAAGCTAAAGGAGCTTCAAAACAAACGAAAAACCTTTGATGAAACAGCCGATATGCACAATACGTCAAAAAATGATACAGAGAGTACTATCAAAAATATCACCCAGATATTTGAGCATAATGATCGGATTAGAACGAAAAAATTCATAGATTGTTATATAAAGCTTATTATCCTTACATCAAGCAAAAGACTTAAGGATATTATCTTTCATCTCAATTAATGGACCCGCAAGGTTATTTTTGTATCATCGTCGTATTCTCTGTACAGGGTGCCAGTAACAAAATATCGAACATATTCTTTGGTCCGATCGGCTCTGCTTCAGGTATTGTCATGATGGACTTGCTGCCTGTCAAAGCTTCAAACTTCATTACCCATTCCTCTGCTTTGCCGAATCTGCTGTCTATGCTAGCTGCATTGTAAGAAAATATAGGGGTTACTTCTGCTCCTGTATTCACAAGCTTTTCAACCTCTTTATAGACCTTTTCATAGGTGCAAAAAGAGCCTGTAAGCGCTAGTCCTATTCTAACTCCGTTTAAACTCATAAAATTCACCCTTTCAGTCGCATTTCAATTGCTTTAATACTGTTTCATATATATATTCCGCTGCAGATTTTGCTGCTATTTTCCCAGGTATCCCAAGTGCATGTATCGTCTTAACTTCAATTTGTCTTGCATAGGCATAGTTCACACCACCGGGAAGTGATGCCAAATCCAGTATCAATGCATCTTTTTTAACCAGGTCAAGCTCCTCCTTATCAAGAAGCAGTGCCGGTACTGTATTCACGATAATATCCATATCTCCGATATAATTCTTCAGAAGATCAAGAGGGATTGCATTCATTCCCTTTGATTCAATCCAGGTTAGATCTTCATCTTTCCTCGCTTCTACATAAACTTCTGCACCCAAAGCCTTTACATATCCCGATAAAAGCTTTCCTATTCTGCCGTAACCAAGTATGAGCACTTTACATCCAAAGACAGTTCTTTCTGTTTCACTGACCATAAGAGCAATTGCTCCTTCTGCCGTTGGAATTGTATTAAGTATCTGATAGCTCTCATCCTTGTGATAATCCTGATACTGTATGCCATGTTTTTCTGCCAGCTCTCTTGCGCTTTTATTGAGCGCACCTAAATAAAGCTTTTTCTCAGGTGTAATTTTACTAAATAAATGATCAATTTCGATAGGTTCTTCTGAGTAATTTGAGTTCACCTTATTTGTTTCCTTTGAGAAAGGTATAGGACCTATTATGATATCGCATCTTGTAACAGCTTCTTCAAGGCTTTGTATGTTTTCCGCCTTACATTTCGCTGCTTTATCCATGCCATGTGTATACACCTTATAGCCCTTCCCAGAGAAAATATTAGCAAGCTCTACTAATCTATCGTCCCCGCCTATTATCAGGAAGTTCATGGTTTTGCAGCCTTCCGCGCTGTCGACCTTGCAAAGCATAATATCTCCTCCACATTTAAAACTAATATATAGTATGTGTTTT
>JAQSYD010000050.1 GCA_029256325.1 Clostridia bacterium | reverse complement strand
GTGAAAGTTTGATACAATATTTGTGTAACAATTAAAAAATAATAAGGAGTGAACTTTTGATGGGACATTTGATAATCGACGGTGAGCATTTGAGCATAAAGGATTTGGTTAATGTAGCCAGAAATAACTTTAGTGTTCAGCTTTCCGAAAACGCAGTACAAAAGGTAAAGAAATCCAGAGCATATGTAGATAAGCTTGTTGACAGTGAAGCTGTAGTATATGGTATCACAACTGGTTTTGGAAAGTTCAGCGATACGTACATATCAAAAGAAGACACAAAGGAGCTTCAAAGAAATCTTATAATCAGCCATTCCTGTGCAATGGGTGAGCCTTTGTCTGAAGAGGTGGCAAGAGGCATGATGCTTTTGAGAGCCAATGCACTATCAAAGGGCTTCTCAGGAATAAGATATGAAACCTTGGCAACCTTGATAGAAATGTTGAACAAAGGAGTACATCCTATCATACCTGAAAAAGGTTCATTAGGTGCAAGCGGAGATTTGGCGCCTCTTTCTCACTTAGTATTAGTCATGCTGGGAGAAGGAGAAGCAATTTACAAAGGGCAAAGAATGCCGGGCAAGGAAGCTATGGATAAGGCTGGAATACCTGTAGTAGAGCTTACTTCAAAGGAAGGCTTGGCACTTATAAACGGTACTCAGGCAATGACTTCCATAGGTGCTTTGGCTGTTTATGATGCAGAAAACCTACTTAAGAACGCGGAAATAATTTCTGCTATGACCTTAGAGGCTTTAAAGGGGATCGTAGATGCCTTTGATGAAAAAGTACATCAGGCTAGAGGGCAGCAGGGACAGATCACAGAGGCAAAAAATATGCTTAGACTTGTTGAAGGCAGCAGCCTTACTACAAAACAAGGTGAAGTTAGAGTACAGGATGCATACACCTTAAGATGCATACCTCAAATACATGGCGCAAGCAGAGATGCAATCAACTATGTAAAAAACATAGTTTCTATAGAAATTAATGCAGCTACGGATAATCCTCTGATATTTGCTGATTATGATCAAGTCATATCAGGGGGGAATTTCCACGGCCAGCCTATGGCCTTGGCTATGGACTTCTTGGGTATTGCTGTTTCAGAGCTGGCAAATGTATCAGAAAGACGTTTGGAAAGATTGGTTAACCCGCAGTTAAATGACTTGCCTGCCTTCCTTACAAGAAAGGGAGGCTTGAACTCAGGCTTTATGATCACTCAATATGCAGCGGCATCCATGGTGTCTGAGAATAAGGTGCTGGCACATCCTGCCAGTGTTGACTCCATACCATCCTCGGCAAATCAAGAGGATCATGTCAGCATGGGAACAACTGCAGCAAGAAAAGCTAGGATGATATTGGACAATGCACAAAAAGTACTTGGAATAGAGGCTTTTGGCGCATATCAGGCAATTAGCTTTAGAGAGGACGCCAGATTGGGCAAGGGCACAAGAGAAGCTTTTGAGGTAATTGCAAAGCAAGTAGATCCTGTTGACCATGATAGAATCATGTATACAGATATGAATAAATTTGATGCAATGGTGAAGTCAGAAGCCCTTATAAAGGCAGTAGAAAAAGCCATTGGAGAGCTTTAGAATCATAAAGCGAAGGCGGTAAAAGATATGATTGCAGATTTAATAATTATCAATGCTTCTAATGTTGCTACCTGCAGAGATGATCAGCAGGGGGCAGGTATTATAGAAAACGGATATGTGGCTGTCAAAGACGGCATAATTCTGGAAGCTGCAGCAGGCAGCCCTCCTAAGGAATGGATAGGTGAAAACACTCAAATAATAGAGGCAGCAGGTAAAACTGTTACGCCCGGTTTGGTGGATGCCCATACGCACTTGGTACATGGCGGTTCCAGAGAAAAAGAACTGCCTCTGAAGCTAAAGGGAGTACCTTATTTGGAAATCCTTAAAATGGGAGGCGGAATACTCAGTACAGTAACAAATACCAGAGCTGCTTCTAAGGAGCAGCTGAAGGAAAAGGCAAGAAAAAGCCTACGGGAAATGCTGATAAACGGTACAACAACAGTAGAAGCAAAAAGTGGCTATGGCTTGGATATGGAAACAGAGATAAAGTGTTTGGAAGCAGCCTTGGAGCTAGATGCTGAACAGTCTGTAGATATTGTTTCAACCTATATGGGTGCCCATGCTATACCAGAGAATTTCAAAGGAAATACGCAGGGATATATAGAATTCATGTTTGACAAGGTCATGCCTTATGTAGCAGAGCACAAGCTTGCAGAATTCTTGGATGTATTCTGTGAAGAGGGTGTGTTCTCACCGCAAGATACTAGGGTTATTTTCCAAAAAGCCAGAGAGATGGGCTTTAAGCTAAAAATCCATGCAGATGAGATTGTACCTTTGCAAGGAGCAGAGTTAGCAGCAGAAATGAATGCAGTATCAGCAGATCATTTACTGGCAGCCTCAGATAAAGGCATTGAGGATATGGCCCGTGCTGGAGTTACAGCTGTAACACTTCCCGGCACCTCCTTCTACCTAATGCTGGGTAAGTATGCACAAGCAAGAAAAATGATCGATGCCGGAGTCAGAGTAGCAATAGCTACCGATTATAATCCAGGTACCAGCCCAACAGAGAGTCTTCAGACGATTATGTCCTTTGCATGCTTTGGTATGAAGCTGACACCGGAGGAAATCATAAAGGCTATGACGTTGAATGGGGCCTATGCCTTGGACAGACAACAAACCATAGGCAGTATAGAAAAGGGTAAGAAGGCTGACTTGGTAATATTTGATGCACCTAATGTAGATTATATTGTTTATCACTATGGTATAAACCATGTAGATACAGTTATAAAGGACGGCAAAGTTGTTGTGAAGAATAGACAGATAGTATAATATGAATCAACACAGCCAGCTAACTTTATGTATATTTGCTCCACGTCAGCTAGTGCATCCTGAGCAAAAACATAAATTAAGCTTTGCTGTGAAATTAAGGAATCAACACAGCCAGCTAACTTTATGTATATTTGCTCCACGTCAGCTAGCGCATCCTGAGCAAAAACATAAATTAAGCTTTGCTGTGTTAATAGGAGGAAGAAAAATGAGTTTATTAATGGATATGACTTTAAAGCAGTACAGCGATGTATTGGCAAGTAATGAGCCGGCACCAGGTGGTGGAAGCACGGCTGCTCTTTCGGGGCTGATGGGAGCGTCCCTTACTATGATGGTAGTGAATTTATCAGTGGGCAAAAAGTCTTATGAAGCCTTGGATGAAGCCATAAAGCAAAAATTTATGCTGGATGCTGAAAAGGTTGAAGGCTTAAAGCAAGAGCTGACACAGCTTGTAGATGAAGATACAGCAGCCTTCAACAAGTTTATGGAAGCAATGAAGCTGCCAAAGGACACGGATGAACAAAAGAAAATAAGAGAAGAAAAAATGCAGCAAGCCAGTGTATATGCTTTGCAAATTCCTTTAAAAACAGCAGAAAAGTGTCTGGAACTATTGCAGCATCAAGAGACAATTGCAACCTATGGCAATAAGAATGCAGTTTCTGATGTAGGTGTAGGTGCGCTAATGGCATTGGCAGGACTGGAAGGTGCGATTTTAAATGTAAAGATAAACATTCCAGGCATCCATGATGAAGGTGTAAAAAGTGAGGCGTCTGCTAAGGTTTTAAAGCTGTTGCAGGACGGCTCCAAGCTTCAAAAAAATACAATGGAAATTGTGAATAAAAGGATTGGATAATATGATTACAAAGGAAGATATAGATAGAATCAATTTTCTCTCTAGAAAATCAAGAGAGCAAGAATTAAGCAATGAAGAAAAGACTGAACAGCAAGCCTTGAGAAAAAAGTACATTGAGTATATAAAATCTCAGGTAAGGGTTCAGCTAGACAGTATTGAGTATGTCGAAGATAAGAAGGATTGCGATTGTGGCTGCGGCTGTGATCATGATCACGGACATGAACATCACCATCATCATCACCACAAGCACGACAAGAATTAACAAAATAGTACAAAATTATTATTGCAAATTGTGCATGAAGTGGTACAATATAGTAAATCGCATGATGAGGGGGTTGATTAATATGGCCGAGCTGCAATTAGTCGTTTTCAAGCTTGATAAGGAAGAATACGGAGTAGATATTATGCAGGTTCAGGAGATCAGTCCGTATCAGAAGCTTACAAAGGTTCCAAATTCACCTGACTTTGTTGATGGCATTGTAAATCTTAGGGGTGACGTTATACCTGTAGTGAATTTAAAAAAGAAGTTTAGGCTTATTGAGTCAGAAGTTACAGAACTGACAAGACTTATTGTTATCAACAACGGAAGCAGAAGAACGGGATTCATTGTTGATGATGCATCTGAGGTAATTACCATTTCAGATAAGGATATAGAGGAAGCACCACCTATGATTGTCGGCGCTGACAGAAAATATATCCAAGGAGTAGGTAAGCTTGATAAAAGAATCCTCATTATATTAAATCTGCATAAGCTGCTTACAGAGGAAGAGGAAATTCAATTGAACGACATTCAATAACAGGGCATAATTGCCCTGTTATTTTTTGAATCAAAAATATGACAGATTTTTCGATAATATTTCATAAAAATGTAAAAAAAAACAATTTGTTATACGAATATATATATAATGTAGTATAATGAAATAAGATATTGTCAGCATGATGCATAGAAGTTGACAGGGTTATTACGAATAAATATGATTTTTTTCAAGGGGTTGTTTAAGATAGATAGGCTTAATGAAATAATCAAAAATACAGTAGATGTAATTGAAAAAAGTAAGAAAGAGATATTTGACATAGCGGAGAGTGCAAGGGGAGAGTGTCGTCTTATTGAAGATGAATTAGAACTTGTACGTCATCAAACTCTTGAAGTAATCAGACAGGTGGATGAACTGAAGCTGAAGGAAATAGAAAGCCGCCACCGGCTAATGACCGTAAGCAAGAATATTAAGGAATATAATGAAGATGATATAAGGAAAGCTTACGAGAGAGCAAAGGATTTGCAGATTCAGTTTGTAATAAAACAAAATGAGGAGCAGCAGCTTATACATAGAAGGAATGAATTGGAAAGAAGACTGAAGTTGTCTAAAGAAACCACTGCTAAGGCAGAATCCTTGGTATCAAAGGTAGGCGTAGCAATGGGGTATTTAAGCGGCGGACTTATGGACTTAAGCGAAAAGCTAGATGATATAAGGGAAAAGCAAACCTTGGGTATCAAGATCATCAAAGCCCAGGAAGAGGAACGCAAAAGGGTTGCAAGGGAAATACATGACGGCCCGGCACAGCTTATGGCAAATCTGGTTATTAAGACGGAATTGTGTGAAAAGCTCGTAGATAAAAACCCTACACAGGTCAAAGTAGAGCTAAACTCTCTCAAAGAGCTTGCCAGGGTTAGCTTGAAGGATGTTCGTAAAATTATTTATGATTTACGGCCTATGAGCTTGGATGATTTAGGGCTCATACCTACAGTGCAGCGTTTTATAGCAAATTATATGGATGAAACAAATCAAAATGTAGAATTGCATGTATTTGGAGAGCCGGTCGTTTTAGCACCTATTGTAGAGCTGGCATCCTTTAGAATCATTCAAGAAGCCTTGAATAATGTTAGAAAGCATGCAGGTGCCAGAAATGCACATGTTAAGCTGGAGTTTTTAAAAGAGTCTATAAAGCTTGTTGTCAGTGATGATGGCAGAGGCTTTGATAAAGGAAATGTTAAATCGCAAGACATTGATGCCGGATACGGACTTTTGAGTATGAAGGAAAGAGTGGATTTGTTAAACGGGAAGCTAGATGTAATTTCTACGCCAGGAAAAGGCACGAGAGTTTTAGCAAGTATTCCTTTACAAATTAATGAGGGGTGATTTTTTGAATACCATTAACATTTTAATCGCAGATGACCATTCTATTGTACGAGAAGGCCTTAAGCAGCTGCTTGACTTGGAAGAGGATTTTAAGGTAATCGGTCAAGCTTCAAATGGAATAGAAACAATTGAGAAGGTAACGCAGCTAAAGCCTGATGTCCTTCTGCTTGATATCAACATGCCTGTTATGAATGGGATTAATGCACTTAAAAAAATAAAAGAAGATGGACTTAGTACAAATGTGGTCATATTGACGCTTCATGAAGACCGGGAATATTTGCTGGAAACAATGCAGATAGGCGCTACAGGATATATTTTAAAAGATTCAGACTCAGCAACATTGTACAAAGCAATCAGAGATGCATATAACGGTGAATCCTATATTCAGCCGAAGCTGGCAGCTGAGCTTGTAAAGGAATTCAACAAGCCTAAAGGTGTTAAAATAAAACCGGAAAATGAACTTACTCAGCGAGAATATGAGGTGCTGATGCTGATTGCGGAAGGTCATAATAATAAGGAAATCGCCGAGGAGCTTTTTATTAGTGAGAAAACGGTAAAAAATCACGTTTCAAACATTTTTAGAAAGATTAACGTAAGTGATAGAACGCAAGCAGCGATATATGCCTTCAAAAATAATATCAGAAAATAGGACAGCCTAGGCTGTCTTTTTTGTTGTAAAGCTTTTGTTTAAATATATTTTAGTGGCAGCTGAGCTATTGAAAACTTGTAAATTGATGCTGATATGATAAACTATTATTATCAATCTGCATAATATAATCTTATACACCTCAAACGGAATGCATGTTGCAATTATAGCATTATTTGAAGGGGGAGTGAACAGTATGGACAAACAAAAATTACTTGCTTTACTCCAAAAGCCGGAAGGCACAAAGTTGGATTTTAAAAAACAAATGCTGCTTCGAACGGACAGTGAAAAAAAGGAACTGTCCAAAGATGTCTGCGCAATTGCAAATGCTAAGGGTGGCAGGGGCTATATCATATTTGGAGTTGAAGATTATACAAAAAGAATTGTTGGAATTGAAGAAGTTAAATATAGAGAGGAACAGATGCAGCAGATTATCAGCCAACGCTGCGATCCTCCTGTGCAGATTGCCTTTGAGATCATATATTTAGAAAACAAGCCCTTAGGGGTACTTACGATATACAAAAGCAATCAGAAGCCCCATCAAATCAGGCAGACGGGTACATTTTATATAAGGAGGGGCTCTACTACTGATATAGCGCGAAGAGAAGAAATTGCCAGTATGCTGCAGGAAAGCGGATTGCTTGAGTATGAGAGAACTGTATTGAGTAATATTGATTTTAAAGAGCTGGATGAAGCGGCAATGAAAAACTATATCAATAAAATGGGTTTAAAAAGTGATGAGGAAGGCTACTATACAATACTAGAAGGCATGGGTATCCTTGGAAAAGAGGAGGATTCCAACAGATTACATCCGACAATAGGTGGATTGCTTCTATTCTGTCCCAACCCGCAAGCTTTTCTACCCTATACAGGAATTAAGGTCGTGTGTAATACCAGAAATAAAGAAATTAAGATGTTTAAAGGTCCCATAACTAAAATGCTGGAAGATATAGAAGCTTATTTTAATACCATGATAAAAAATACGGATTATCCAATTTCTGCACTTATGGAAGCTGTCAGCAATGCGGTTTTACATCGTGACTATTATGAGATAAATAGAGAAACGGTCGTTATAATAGGGCGTAAGAAAATTGAAATCAGCAATCCGGGAGCTGCTTGCAGCATGGAGGAAAGTCATAGTATGGAGGAGCATTATCCATGCAGGCGTAATCAATGGCTGTACCAAAGACTCTTAACCTTGGATGAAAAAAGGTTTTTAAAAAGCGGTTTAGGAGTCAATAGAATCCAAGCTGCCTTTAAAGGAAGAGGGCAGGTAAGCTTTATAAACAATGATAAAAGAAATCTTTTCAAAGTAGTTTTTCCAGGATTTTAATACTCTTGAAAGGTGTAAATAAAGGAAAAAACACAGTGATGCTCACTTTCAGTATATTTGCAATGCGTAAGCTTAAGCTTCCTGAGCAAAACATAGACTTGGCTTTACTGCGTTTATAGGTGGATAGAATGAAAAAAAATAATATCATAGCTTTTGAAAGAGGCGCCGAGTTCTATTTTGATTTAGGCTATAGAAAGATACAAAAAGGAAATTTGAAATCGGCATTAACATATATTGAAAAGGCGGTAAAACTTAAGCCTAACGATGGCTTTATTCAGTTTAATTATGCAGGCCTTTTAGCTGAACTTGGCAACCTGGACTTATCTACAGAGGTTTTACTTCATATCGTTGAGAAATTGGATCCCAACTATGATGAGTGTTATTTTGGGCTGGGCTGCAACTTTTTGCAAATGCAGAAGATTAAGAAGTCAGTAGAATACTTCAGCAAGTACTTGGATAAGGATCCTGAAGGTGAATTTTCAGAGGAAGCGGAAGATTTATTGGAAATGCTTACAATGATTAAGGATGCAAATAATAATCTGGATGATGAAGAGCTGGAGAAAATATATAAAGTTGAGGAAGAAGCAATTAATCATTTGGAGCTGCGAGAATATAAAGAGGCTGCTGAGAAGTTTGAGATTGTAGTAAATCTGCTTCCCAATGCCGTGCCTGCACGAAATAATCTGTCATTGGCATATTATTATCTTGGAGAAACGCAGAAGGCAATAGATTTAGCCCGTGAGGTGCTTAATTATGAAAAGAATAATGTTCATGCAAACTGCAATATTGCTATTTTCTACAACAAATTTGATTTGAGCAATTGGGTTGAAAAACAAATTAAAAGTATAAAGAAGTTGAACACAGAGAACCCGGAGTATTTATATAAGATAGCCGATACCCTAGGCTGTCTCGATAAGCATGACGAGGCGTACAAGGTGTATAAAAGACTTTTATCTTTAGAACCTCATAATACGCTTTATTATCATTATACTGCTGTTGCAGCCTATAACGCAGGTAGATTTAATGAAAGTATGAAGTATTGGCGTAAGCTGGCAGAGTTGGATAAACAGAATTTGCTTTCTGATTACTATATAAATCTTGCACATGGTGCTTCGGGCAATGAAGAAGTACAAGAAGAAAATCATAGCTTATCCTATGCATATCAGCTTCCAAAGGAGGAAGTAAACAGGAGGCTGGCGCATACTCAGATTTTTGTGGAAGGCAGCCGGGAAATCTCACTTCAGATGCTCAATGAGAAAAATGGGAAAGAAGCCATATATTTTAGCATATGTTTTGACAGATTGATCATTAGAAAGCTGGTTTTTGATAAGATAAAAAAAGAGCTTATGATAGAAAGTGAAGATATTCTGAGAAAATATATTTTGAGGCCGGAAATTGATGATGAAATAAAAATTGAAGCGGTATTTTTGCTTGATATCATTGGTGCAAAGCAGCCCTATAGCGTTAATTTTGGCGGTGAGATTCTGGAGATTACTGCCGATCCTCTAAGCATAGATATATATGCAGTAAATGAAGAGTGGGAGGATATCATTAAGAAAGCGCATAAAACCATGAAAGGTCAGTATAAGGGCGCCTATAAGCGATTTGTGGAAAACCTATGGATGAGCTTTATAAAGTATTTATACCCTGATATACCAAAGACAAATAATATTGATGGTTGGGCAGCTGCCTTAGAATATGTTTATTGTAAGCTGCATCATATAAAAACCACTCAAGAGGAAATTGCAGTGAAATACGAGGTATCCACCGGAAGTATTAGAGAAAAGTATAAGGTGATACTAAAAAGTATTGAAAATAGAGCGGTCAACAAAGAGAAGAAGTAAAGTCAATTGACTTTACTTCTTCTCTTTATTATGATCTTTTTTTTGTTTTCGAAGCTCTTTTTTATCAGGATCTACTGGATTTCCGTTGGTCTCAATAAAGTGATTTGCTACATTTACGATAGGCATATTTTCACCATCCTTTTGTCGGCTATTACTTCTTTGCAGGTTTCTTTCTAACTGAATAGCCAAAGGTGCCCAAGGATTCTGCCAGTGTTCTGTATTCTCCGTGGTTATAACATATCAAATCTGCTTTGTTCAAATGCAGTTTTCCTTTGCTGTCTAATAAGGAATCATCTACATTAACACACATTATTTCTGCTATAAACATATCATGGCTCCCCAATTGAATGACATCTTTTACCTTACATTCCAGACTGACCGGACATTCATCAATAAAAGGAGCAGCTACGATATTAGACTTTGCCGGTGTAAGCTTAAGGTGTTCAAATTTATTGATGCTTTTACCTGACTTTACGCCACAGAAGTCAACTGCAAAGGCTAGTTTGCTGTTGGGTATGTTTACTACAAACTCTCTGGTTTCCTTTATCATTTGATAGGAATGTCTTTCAGGCCTAACTGAAATATATAACATGGCAGGATCAGAGCAAATGATCCCAGTCCATGCAATTGTAATAATATTGTTTTCTCCTTGAAGATTTCTGCAGGAAACCATTACAGAAGGTACAGGATAAAGCATTGTTCCCGGCTTCCACATTAGCTTTGACATTATGATACCCCTTCCAATTCATATTTAAACGTACAACACTTTGATTTTTGATTCTATTATAGCATATATAAAAGGATATAAATGTATTCAAATGCTGTGAAATTAAATTCTTATTTTCGGACAGGATTTTTTTTCTTTTTGTAACCAATAAAGGAGTTGTACATAGTATGGAAGTGGGAAAAGCAAACAACCCTTATTAAGTCAATCACATAAGAATATGAGATACGTAAGCACGCTGATCATAAAACATTGGGAGAGGAGGTGCAACTATGGCAGATGGAATTCTAGGCAAATTCTGTGACAAAGATTTCCTATTACTCTTGCTACTCTTTATATTGCTTGCATCTAATGTAACAACAGGAAGAGAAAACAACTTCTTCTTTATCATTATACTAGCAATAATTGCATTTGGTGGTGTAAGCAGAGTGTTTGGTTTCTAAACAAAGCTTTTAAGGAGTAAAGCTTGTATGAGCACAAAGGATAAAAACCTTATAGGCGATATGTAACAACAACTACAAAAAATATAGGAGGTATAATTATGGGACAGCGTTGTGGAGCAGTTTCTCCAATAACAGATGTATGCCGTGATGGTGTTTTAGGCGCTTTTAGCGGATGCGGCAATGAATTCCTACTTCTTCTGCTGCTTTTCATACTACTAGCATGCAGCCATGGTAAAGAGCAGAGCTTCTTCTTTATCATCATACTTGCTATAATCGCTTTTGGCGGCTTCGGAAGAACATTCGGCTTCGGAGTTTAATTTACTGATTTGCAAAAGATAAATCCCTGAAGTACATAAGATGACTGTTTGAAGGGAGGTGTTCAGATGTCTCAAGGTTTTGGGAGCTTATTTGACGGAAACAATTGGATTTGGATCCTGTTGATATTAGTATTTGTACTGCCTAGCTTTGGTTCTGGCGGTGGAATAGGTGGGCTGTTCGGCGGAACAGGCGGCTTGTTTGGTGGAAATAACTTAATATGGATTTTATTGCTTTTGGTATTTGTGTTGCCTTCTCTAGGCTTTGGAAAAGGCCTTGGAGGTTTAGGAAGCGGCTTTGGCGGCTTAGGCAATCTTTTAGGAAGTGGATGTTAGAAATAACATGCATATAAAAACTATATAAGGAGGTATTACTATGGGATGCACATGTGGAGCAGTTTCACCAATAACAGATGGATGTCGTGATGGTGTATTGGGAGCCTTTGCAGGATGTGATAAAGGTTTCTTACTGTTACTTTTACTTTTCATTCTACTGGCTTGTGGATTTGGTAGAGAAAACAACTTCTTCTTTATCATCATACTGGCTATCATAGCTTTTGGTGGTTTTGGAAGAACCTTTGGTTTCGGAATTTAATTTAGGATTCACTTATGATGAGAAGTACAAAAGTTAAATCATGAAAGGTTAATATATATGTGAAATCAACAGCTAAAATACTAAATATAGGAGGTGTAATTATGGGATGTGATGGTGGCGTATTAGGCGCATTTACAGGATGTGACAATGGTTTCTTACTACTTCTGCTGCTTTTCATTCTGCTGGCATGCGGATTTGGTAGAGAAAACAACTTCTTCTTCATCATTATACTGGCTATAATAGCTTTTGGTGGTTTTGGAAGAACATTCGGCTTCGGAGTTTAAAACTAGGATACAATTATAATTAAGAAGTACAAAAGATAAAACCCTGATGGGTTGAGCATGAAGTTGTTATAAATAAATATAGGGAGGTGCAATTATGGGTGATGTATTAGGTGCATTTGGCAACAATGGTTTCTTACTACTTCTGCTGCTTTTCATATTGTTGGCATGCAGCGGCGTTATAGAACAAAAATACTTCTTTATTATCATATTGGCTATCATAGCATTTGGTGGTTTCGGAAGAACCTTCGGCTTCGGAGTATAGATATCAAGCGGTACAAGCAGTGCAAACTGCTGTACCGCTTATTTTTTATGAAAAAGTGTAAAAGCCTGTAACCAAACTTGTTCAAAAGAATATTATGGGATTAAGGGAGTAAGTGATAGAAGGGGGTAATTTAGTTGGATTTTAAGTTTGATGATAATATTTTATGGATACTGGGAATACTGGCTTTGGTATTTTTCTTATTTCCACAAAAAAAAGAAGAAGCAGCTTTGGAGAAAATCGAGGAAAAGGAAGAGCATCCGTATATATATAAAAGAAAAGACAGAGAACGAAAAAGACTTGTCTATTAATATAGAATAATTTAATGTAGAGGAGCGGATTTTGAATGCCTTATGGTAAGAGTGAAGATATAAATAAGCTTAAGAAAAAGATTGAAGAAAAAATGCCAGGTGTTAATGTTGATAATTTATCACAAAATGATATGCAAAGAATGTTAGTGAATGAGATAAACAAAGATAACAGTATAGATCCCTCTATAAAAGAAAAGATCAATAAAGGGGACATTGAAGGAATCAGAGAGGATTTAATAAATTATCTAGGTCAAAGCAAGGGCGGAGACAGTGAAAAACTAGTTAAAATGCTGAAAAACAATGACATGGATGGATTAAAGAATCAATTGATGAGTATGCTTCTGGGTAGTATGAACCCACAAAAAAAAAATGAAATAGCTGATAGTGATGAAGAGACAATAAATGACTCCCGAGAGTTTACTCCCCCAGTATTTGATGATAAAGTTTTTTTAAATACCATCATGGGAAAGATGTTTGAAGGAAACAAAAGTGACAATAGAGTAGTTTTCTTGAACTCAATGAAGCCCTTTGTTTCAGATAAAAGACAAAAAAGCATTGATGACTGTGTAAAAATACTAAGTATGATTACATTTTTTGAAAGATTTACGAACAAGGTGGGGAACTAAATGGGCTTTGAGCAAGTCGTGTTTAAGTTTTTAGGGCGTTTGAGTAGAGAGGATTTATTGGTTCTCCTTTTACTGGTGTTTTTAATCTTTGAAAATCGTTGTGACAGAAACTTTAAGATCATATTGCTCGTCATATTTCTTTCTGGCTTGGAGCAAGGGGTGTTCGGGAGATAATACCGACAGCCCTTGCTTTTCTTTAAACTGTAGAAGCTTTATATGGCATGGGTGAAAGCATTAATTTTAAAATAGTGAGAAAATTACAGATATTGTTAGGATTTTGTATTTAGAACTTGATATAATAGGATATAGGGGCAATCTTTTACTGATTCGACAATTTTTGAAGATAATTAATTTGAATTCAAATAGCAATAAATAGTATAATAATAATAATATTCATACTAGGGGGAATTATTTAATGGACAGTGGCGACCTATGGACGCAGATTTTTTTAATATTTATTTTAATTGGAGTAAATGCATTTTTTGCAGCTTCCGAGATGGCAATAGTTTCTGTAAGACAAGCTAGATTAAAGCCTTTAATAGATAACGGCAATAAGGCAGCTATGATTGTAAGCAGATTTTTAGAAGAACCCAGCAAACTTTTATCTACAATACAAATAGGGATAACCTTTGCAGGCTTCTTAGCCAGTGCTATTGGTGCTCAAAGCCTATCCAGCAGCCTTGCTATATTTCTAAGAAATTTAAACATACCTGTAATTACAGCTTCGGCACCAGTTATATCCACACTTATAGTCACAGCAGTAATAGGCTTCTTTACTATAGTGCTGGGGGAATTGGTACCAAAACGATTGGCATTGGAAAAATCAGACAAAATAGCACTGATGGTAGCAAAACCAATTAAAATTTTATTTACAATTGTTTCTCCCGCTGTTAGGCTGTTAGCTTTTATGACAAATGTAATAGCGAAGCTGTTGGGAGGATCAAATACTGTTGATAATTCTCAAATAACCGAAGAAGAAATACGATTAATGATCAATGTAGGTGAGGAAAAGGGTATTTTTCAAGAAACTGAGACAAATATGATAAACAGCATCTTTGAGTTTGACAACACCGCTGCTAAGGAAGTAATGACGCCAAGAACTCATATTATAGCTGTGAGCGTTGAAGCAACAGTGGATGAAATACTGGAGATCATCGTGGAAGAGAATTTCTCTAGGATACCTGTCTACGAGAATTCTATAGATAACATTATTGGATTATTATATGTAAAAGATCTTTTCGCTTTGATTAAGAAAAGCACTGAATGGGAGATTTCCTTGAGAGATCTAATACGCCCTGCATATTTTGTTCCTGAGTACAAGAAGATAGATGAGTTATTCAAAGAAATGCAGAAATCAAAAACTCATATAGCCATCGTAATAGATGAATATGGTGGAACAGCAGGCTTAATAACCATAGAAGATTTATTGGAAGAAATTGTAGGAAATATTTTTGATGAGTATGATGATGTAGTGCTTGAATATGAGCAGATAGATGAAAATACATATCTGGTTGACGGATTGTTAAGCATCAGTGAAATAAATGATATTATGCACCTTGACCTGCCGGAAGAGGAATTTGACACCATCAGCGGAATGATACTTAGTCTGTCAGGCAAAATGCCTGAAGTGGGGGAAGAAGTGCAATTTGATGATGTTGCCTTCAGAATAGAGGAAGTTGATGATAAGAGAATATCAAAAATAAAAATTGAAAAAATGGATAGAAACCATAAAAAAGAAGAGCTGCAGTAATGCAGCTTTTTTGTTTAACATGTAGATTTTTTAGAATTTCCATAAATCCATAGGGGTAAGAATTAGAATATCATTTATAACTTTTGAAATTGGCTCTGTTGAAATATTGTGTTGATTTTTATATAGCACAATATTTGAAGTATGCGTAATAGGAAATATTTACTGGCTGACACATGGGTCAGCCCCTACAACAAATTTAAAACGTTATTTCAACGTAGGGGCAGACCCGAGTGTCTGCCCGTGGCTTTAGCGAAGCTTCACATTATTCTACTTATGTTCATTAGTTCTATAATAAATATCAATAATAAGCTTTAACAGGGTCGAAAAATCAAAAATAAAAAAAGCTAGAACAACTAAGTTCTAGCTAAATTTACATAATTGGTGCCGGTGGCCGGACTCGAACCGGCACGGTATTGCTACCGGTGGATTTTGAGTCCACTACGTCTGCCAATTCCATCACACCGGCAACTGTACTTCATCGGAAGACTTTTTTATTATATAACATTGATTCTTAAAAATCAATATATAATTTTTACTAATTTAAAATTTATGTTAATTTCATTTATATGAATAATATCTCCCGTTGCATAATACAAATAAATGTAGCGCTGTTGCATGGGGGGATTTTTTTTTGAAAAAATTTGTTGTTATATCACTTATTATTTTTCTCTGTATATCCGGTGTTTATGCAGAGGAGCAATCGCCGGTCTATCATATTCAAATCAATATTGCATCCAGAACTTTACGACTTTTCGAACATGGGGGTCTTATTAAGGAATATCCTGTTGCAGTAGGCAAGCCGGCAACAAAAACACCAGTAGGCAGTTTTGTAATAAAAAGCAAAGTGATCAATCCATATTGGAAGAATGTAGCTCCTGGGCCGCGAAATCCTTTGGGTAGAAGATGGATGGGCATAAGTGTTCCCCGTGGCAGCTATGGTATACATGGAAACAATGTAGCTACTTCAATCAGTACCTTTGCGTCAGGCGGCTGCGTTAGAATGTACAACAATGATGTAGAGGAGCTGTATGATAAAGTAGGCTTAAAAACTCCTGTTCAAATTGTCTATGAAAATATTGAATTCAAGCAGGATAAATACAGCAATACACCTGTTTTAATGGTTTATCCTGATGTATATAAGAAAAAAAGTGCAGAAGGAATTTTGAAAAACCTGACTGCCAACAATAAAGATATAACGCAGGAACAAGCCGCCAGGACTCTGAAATTGGCCGGAAGCAGCATGTCAAAGCCGGTAGCTGTGTGCGACGGCACAGCATTATTGCTTAACAATCAATTTGCAACCAATGATGCTTTTATAGAAAACAATGAAGTTTATATCTATTATTTAGCTGCTATGGACATACTGGGAATAGACGGAGAGACCATAGGGGACCTTGCTATTCCGGTAATGGAAAAAGCCAATAAGGCTTATGTAAGCTTGACTCAAATAGTATCAAAAACAGGTGGAGAATTAAAGCTTGATGCAAAAAATAACAATGTGTACTTGAACCATTACATCATCAAGATAAACGGGAAGTATTTAGGAAGCTACAAAGGAGGCTTTGACAAGGAGAGCCTGCTGGAAGCCAATTTGATGAACCGACTAGGAATTGATGCTGTCATTGACAGCAAGGAAAAGGTGAATTTAAAAGAACTATGCAAAAATCAAAATTGGCAGTTGAAAGCAGACTCCTTAAACAAAATGATGAATATAGAGGTACCTTTGCGTGTGAAGGTGGGAGACACCTATATCAATACTGAATTTTATAACGGAAGGTACTATATAAACAGTGCGACTGCCATAAATATACCTGATATACAAAGTCAGAATTTAAATCTATATGGTTACAAAGACATACATTACTATGATGTATATGAAATAATGGAACGATATGAATATCAAAAGGATTATTTTTTTACCACGTTGGAGGTCCTTAAGCCCATAGATTTTGACAGCGAAGTGTAATTAAGACGGAACCTTATTCGCTATCATGCATAAAAAACAATTGTTATATTGATCAATCAGGATGCTTTCATATGTACAGAATGGCAGGGTAGAAATTCCTCTGGATTTATTGCGATTCTAAGCATGGTGAAGCATCTTTTTTTTGATGGAACTTTATGAAAAAAAAATCGTCAAATATTTAAGATAAAAACTGTGTATTTTTTGGTTAGTATAGTAAAATAATTCCATAGAGCAACAAGATTTACTGAGGAGGGTAGTCGAAATGAGTGATATAGAAAGGCTTCTTATTAAGAGAAGTAAGAGCGGCGACGTTGAAGCCTTTGAACAGTTGATATTTGATTATCAGAAAAAGGCATACAATATTGCATTACGTATTATGGGAAATCAAGAGGACGCAAAGGATATGTGCCAAGAAGCCTTTATAAGGATTTTTAAATCCATCGAGGGCTTTAAGGAACAATCCTCTTTCTCTACCTGGATGTATAGAATCGTTACAAATGTTTGTTTGGATGAAATAAGAAAGAAAAAGAAAAATGAAGCTGTCTCCATGGACAGCACCTTTGAAACGCAAGATGGTGAGATACACTTTGAAGTGGCATCAGAGGAGGATACGCCAGAGGAAGCCTACATAAGATCAGAAAAGAAGAGGGCTATACTTAAGGCAATCAACGAATTAAACGAAGAGTACAAGACGGCAATCGTGCTTCGCGATATTCAAGGCTTCAGTTATGAAGAAATTGCAAACATACTTTGCTGCTCCATAGGTACAGTAAAGTCAAGAATCAATAGAGGAAGAAATATTCTGAAGGATAAGCTCAGGACGGTTTTGGAACTTTCAAGCTCTGGTAACGTCTATATAGCTGAAAGGAGGGATTAGCATGAAATGTGAAAATATAAGAGAACTTATGTCTATATATATCGATAATGAAATCAATGAAGTT
>JAQSYD010000179.1 GCA_029256325.1 Clostridia bacterium | reverse complement strand
TATGGATTTCGACAAAGTGAGAAAAATACTTCTCATAACGTGTGGTGGTATATTCCCTTATTAGCAGTAGAAATACTTCCTATTGTAATTGTTGGTTTCAATTCTGATATTACAGTGCTGCAGTATATTATTGTATTGTTTTTTACAATTGCGGTTGGTTTTAATGAGGAAATTTATTTCAGAGGACTTGCACTAAAGTTTATGGAGGAAAAGGGAAGAAAAAAAGCAATAATCTGGACGTCAATCGTATTTGGAGTTCTTCATCTTGCAAATGTACTGAATGGCAAAAATGCATTATATCTTATTTTACAAATGATTTTTGCATTCCTGGTAGGATTTGTACTTGCTGAAATTGTAAGCATTACAAAAAGCCTTTGGATCGTTATTATTTGGCATGCAGCTCATGATTATATTTCTAGTATTACAAGTGATGCTCTTGATAAAACAGCGTTAGTTATACTTGCTATTCAAGTAGGAATTCTATCGGTATATGTCATTTGTATTTGGCGAAGAAGTAAGGTAGACGATGCGGTTTCACTTTTGTAATGTATAGTTAAATATTATGGTTACATATATAAATAGAATTTATAGAGCGGGGTTTGCTTGAAACATCAATAAAACAATAGCATTTAGGGGAGTATGAAAAGATAGATGATCATATCACATACTGATCATAAGAAAATGCTTAAGTAATTATGGAATAATGACTAGCATTATACTATAATTAGAAGATAATAGAAAAGAGGATGGTTTACAAGCCATAGAAAGGAGGCAATGAAAATGTCAAATACGAGAGCAAAACAGCAGGAACATATCTATATTGCGATCGATTTGAAATCATTCTATGCCTCCGTTGAATGCATAGAAAGAGGATTAAATCCGCTGACGACTAATCTTGTGGTAGCGGATCCGACACGTACAGAGAAAACCATCTGTCTTGCAGTATCTCCATCGTTAAAGGCCTATGGCATACCTGGCAGAGCCCGGTTATTTGAGGTTCAACAAAAGCTTAAGGAAATAAAGCAGCGTACCGGAAAAGAGATAGAATACATCATTGCACCTCCTCAGATGGCCAGGTATATCGAAGTTTCAGCAGATATTTATGCAACCTATCTGAAATATATCAGTCCGGAGGATATTCACGTATACAGTATTGATGAGTGTTTTATGGATGTGACGAATTATCTGGATCTTTACCAGATGTCGGCTAAGGAGCTGGCTATAAAGATGATTCAAGATGTACTTAAGAAGACAGGAATCACAGCTGCAGCAGGAATCGGAACCAATCTGTATCTGTGTAAGATTGCAATGGATATCGTTGCAAAACATGTAGAAGCGGATGCATACGGAGTTCGTATTGCTGAGCTGGATGAGCTGACCTATCGCAGACTATTATGGGATCATAAACCGATCACAGATTTCTGGCGAATTGGTGGAGGAATTGCCAAAAGACTTGAAAATAGTGGGCTGAATACAATGGGAGAGATTGCAAGAGCCTCACTGTATAATGAGGATATATTATATAGAATGCTTGGCATTGACGCTGAACTATTGATAGACCATGCGTGGGGGTATGAACCATGTAGTATGGAACAGATCAAATCCTATAAACCCAGTACAAACAGCATTTCTTCGGGACAGGTCCTGCATTATCCATATGATTTTAATCAGACAAGAATTATTGTACAGGAAATGACGGATTTATTGGTGCTTGAACTTGTCGAGAAGGGATTGGTGACAGATAGCCTAACATTGACCATTGGCTATGATAGAAGCAATGTTGATGAAGGGAAATTCCAGGGCGAAGTTGCATATGACCGTTATGGAAGGGCAACCCCTAAATCTGCTCATGGTACTGCTAATCTTGGTACGACAAGCAGCAGTACTAAGAAAATTATAGCTGCAATTCTGGAGCTTTATGATAGGATCGTATCCAAGGAACTTATGGTCAGGCGGGTAACGCTTTCTGCCAATAATCTAGTGGAGGAAAGATATGAACAGTATGATTTATTCACAAATCCAGTAGAACAGGCAAAAGAGCGTAAGATACAGGAGGCCATGCTTAATATAAAAAAGAAGTTTGGAAAGAATGCCATCTTGAAAGGCATCAATCTGGAAGATGGTGCTACTACAATGGAACGAAACAAACAGATAGGTGGGCACAAAGCATAGGAGAGATCTGATATGGTAAAGAATCCGGTATCATTGGAGGCTAAGGCTTCAGATAAATATAAGGACATCATTCATATGGAATATCCATTGAAAAGCTCAGATATCATCAAGCATCCAAGAATGAGGGTAGAAGACCGAGCAAAGATATTTGCTCCTTTTGCGGCGCTAAAAGGCTATGAGGAAGCGATTGCAGCTAAACAAAGAATTGTTGTACCCCGCATTGAATTGTCGGAAGAAGCAAAGGAATATCTGGATTTACAACTGGGGAAGATTGAACGGCTGCTACCTAGCGGGCAGCACCCAATCATTACAGTAGTGTATTTTCAAAAGGATAAAGTGAATGATGAAGATGGTGGAGTATATATTCGGTTCACCGGTATGGTAGCTAAATTTGACAAAACTTCACGTATCCTCCAGATCGTAGACAAAAGACTGCGACTTAATGATGTATATGGTATTGAGGGTGAGGATTTGGATAAAAACTAGATTTGATAAAAAGTTATATCCCAGTTGGGATGCTCAAAATAAATGGTCGGTGGATTTGGCTGAGAAACTTGGATATCATTTTGATCATGAATATGTAGCCTATGAGATATATGGTTATTAACAGTATGCATTGTTACAGTAAAAAGAGTAAATTGATAAGTAATAATTAGCACTTAAGATGTTAGTTGAAAGCTCCTTATAAACCAAAGGGCTGTCGAATAATCAAGTTTTATTCTGTGAAAATGAAAATCAAGTCCCCATAATACACTGTTTGGATTTATTCCAACGAGTGTATGAGGAGACTTGATATTTATTTATGGCAGTTCAAGACTGATTATACGACAGCCCTTGGTCCGATGAAAGGTAATTTCATTCGGAAATATTGGCTGCGCAATGTTGCGCATCGTAAGGATGATTTCTGTTGCTCTCGGTTGCTCGAAAAACCAAACATATTTTGGAAGTATTGTACTATATAAATAAAATAATTTTAGATTCTATGCGAATTGACTGTAAATTGTTATAAGAGTAATATAGAAGTAAGAAAGTATTAATGCAAAATGCACTATAAAAAGCTCAAAATATTAGCGCAACTTTAAAAATTGCACATATTATATTTGCGCTACTTATATAATGCCAGTAAAAAATCAAGGAAGACACAAACTACTCAAATGGCAGGCATGTAAAGTCAGTGTGGAGAAAGGGGAAAAAATGAGGAAGGTAACAGAAAAAAGGTTGAATAGGGTGCCATTCTTAAAAACCGCAAGGAAACACTGGATCTTGCTAGCAATGCTTGCTCCGGCGATTCTGTATGTGATTATTTTTTCTTATATACCTATGACAGGTATCGTTTTGGCATTTAAGAATTATCAATATACTGGTGGTATTTATGGGTCGCCGTGGACCGGACTGGACAATTTCAAGGCACTGCTGGTGTCCGGAAAGCTTGGGCTGGTAACACGTAATACACTATTGTACAATATAGCATTTCTGATATTGGGTGTGATTTTTGAGATGGGTAGTGCAATATTGCTGAATGAGCTGTTCAGTAAAAAGTTCAAGAAGATAGCCCAATCCTTTATGTTCCTGCCTTATTTCATCAGCTGGGTTGTGGCAGGTGCAATCATGTATAACATCTTCAACTATGAACGGGGCGTATTCAACAACTTTTTGAATATGATCGGGATGGCTTCATTCGACTTA
>JAQSYD010000178.1 GCA_029256325.1 Clostridia bacterium | reverse complement strand
AAAGCAAAGTATGAAGTGCTACCTTTATGCCAAAGCTTTTGTTTGTTGTGCAATCCAAGCAGTGTATGTTATGATTAAGTTACAGTCGGTATTCCTGAGAAACTGAACTGCAAAACTAATTTTAAATGAAATACGTCTTGTATCCCGACTGGGAATGAGAGCGGAGGTTTATTATGCAAAGCAATTTAACAAACAAAAAAATTGGCACAAGGCAAATAGCCGTGATAGGCATGCTTTCTGCAATCACCATGGTGCTAGGTTCCACCGGTTTAGGATTTATTCCATTACCTATGGCCAAAGCAACCATCATGCACATACCGGTTATTATAGGCGCAATCATTGAGGGTCCTTTAGTAGGCGCTGTAATCGGTTTGATATTCGGGATTTTCAGCATCTTTCAGAACATGACAAATCCCTCGCTACTGTCCTTTGCCTTCATCAATCCCCTGGTATCCGTGATACCAAGAGTTTTGGTAGGCATCATGGCATACTACGGCTACAGATTATTCAGCAAAAGAAATACTACCTTAGGCGTTGGCTTTGGTGCTGCAGTTGGCTCACTAACCAATACCTTCGGCGTATTGACTATGATATATGTACTTTATGCATCGCAATATGCTTCGGCAAAAGGAATTGACCCGGCTACTACTGCCAAGGTAATCTATGGAATAGCCTTGACGAACGGTGTACCCGAGGCAATCGTTGCAGTTGTGATTGTAACACCTATTGCAGTAGCAATAAAAAGGGTTTTAAAGAAATAAAAACCACAAATACAAACAGACTGTATTTCTCAGGATACAGCCTGTTTTTTTATATGGATGAGCTTTCCTTACAATGACAATACCACGCTTATTATGGTATAATATACCATAATAAGAGCAATATAAACGGGGGGTATATAACATGTCAAACAATAATAGCAGATCGAGAGATGCAGTCAAGAAAGGCATAGGCTTTGGTGCTTGTCTTGCAATGGTAATATCCTTCACTATGTGGAAATCAGTATTCTGGGCTATTTTGCACGGATTGCTGGGCTGGATTTACGTTGTTTATTATCTCATAAAATACGCATAATAATATACTATTAAAAACAATAAGAAAGCATAGGAGGACTATTTATGAACATAAGCTTTGTAACCATACCCGTAAACTCATTGGATGAGACAATCAAATTTTATCAAGAGGTACTGGAATTTGAGGTTGTCACCCGATTTGGAGCTGGCCCGCAAACAGAAATTGTATTTATGGCAGACAAAAAAGGCAATCAGCTGGAGTTCATTCAAAGGGGCAGCGAAAAAATCCGTCATGACGGCTTGATTTCTTTAGGCTTCTATGTAGAAGATATGAACGCTGCTGTAGACTATCTAAAAAAACACAATGTGGATATTTCTGAAGGTCCTATCACATTACCAAGTGGTGTCAAGCTGCTGCATGCCCATGACTTAAATGGTGTTGCTTTAGGCTTTGTACAAAGACCATAAAATAGTTTGCGAAACCATGGGCAGATATAAAAATCTGTCCATATTTTTTTCTAAATATTTATATAGCCTGTCATATTTGAAATAGTTGCTGCATAAGTATTATTAACTAAATTAAAGCGGGTTGAGATTATGAGAGCCCAATTTAAGGTATAGCCTTAAATTGGTGCTCTTTTTGCTTTTTTAAGGAGGATTCAAAATGTATGATGTATCAATAATCGGTGCAGGTGTTACCGGCATGTCCATCGCTCGAGAGCTTTCCAGATATGACTTAAAGGTCTGTGTGCTGGAAAAGGAAATTGATATTGCTATGGGTACTACAAAGGCTAACAGTGCTATCGTCCACGCAGGCTTTGATGCTAAGCCCGGTACACTTAAGGCTAAGCTCAATGCCCCCGGAAACAGCATGTTTGATCAGCTTTCAAAGGATCTGGACTTTCATTTCAGAAGAAATGGCTCCCTTGTTCTGTGCTTTGACGAAAAAGACTTGGACCATCTAGAGCAATTGCTGCAGCAAGGGGTTAAAAATGGCGTTTCTGATCTTGTGATATTAGACAAAGCTGCTTTATTGGAAATGGAACCAAATCTATCAGATGATGTTGTTGCAGCACTTTATGCACCTACTGGCGGCATTGTATCTCCTTATGAAATGGCCATTGGCCTGGCAGAAAATGCTTATGAAAACGGCGTGGAATTTTACTTTGAAAACAAAGTATTGGATATAAGAAAAACCGACACTGGCTACACCATTATAACGAACAAGGGGACCTATGAAAGCAAGCTGGTTGTCAATGCTGCCGGTGTTCATTCAGATGAAATGAATAACTTTGTCAGCAGCAACAAGCTGGAAATCATACCACGCAGAGGAGAATACTGCGTATTTGATAAAGAAGTGGGTTCCTATGTTGATAAAACGATATTCCAGCTTCCGACTAAGCTTGGCAAAGGTGTTCTCGTCACACCAACAGTTGATGGAAACCTGCTTGTTGGTCCCAATGCAGTTGATATTGATGATAAGGATGATGTAACAACCACCAGAAGCGGGCTGGATGAAATACTCAGCAAAGCCAGTCTATCCATCAAACAAATGCCGTCTCATGCCATTATCGCCTCCTTTACCGGCTTGCGTGCCCGAACAGAAGCAGATGATTTCCTCATTGGAGAGCTCCCAGATGCCAAGGGTTTTATAAATGCAGCAGGTATTGAGTCTCCTGGTCTTACTTGTTCTCCCGTCATAGGGATCATGGTAAAAGATATTGTAGTTGAAATCCTTAAGCCTCAAGAAAAGAAATCCTTTAACCCTATAAGAAAGGGTGTGCCTAGATTCGCAGAGATGAGCGACGAAGAGCGCCAAAGCCTTATAGCGAAAAATCCTGCATTCGGAAAGATTGTATGCAGATGTGAAACAGTGACTGAAGGTGAAATATTGTCTGCCATACATCGTCCTTTGGGTGCTAAAACCATAGATAGCATCAAACGTCGCACAAGGGCAGGCTCAGGTCGATGCCAGTCCGGTTTCTGCATGACAAGGGTACTGGACATCTTATCGAGAGAGCTTGAAATAGATCGTACGGAAGTTACGAAGTTTGGTGGTGAATCCAAGCTGCTTGTTGGCAAAAACAAAGAAGACATTTAATGGGAGGGTCAAAAATGCAAGAATTCGATTTAGTAGTAATTGGCGGTGGCCCTGCCGGTCTAGCGGCTGCAGTGGCTGCCAAAGAGCAGGGAATTGATGACATATTGATTCTAGAAAGAGAAAACAAGCTGGGAGGCATACTGAACCAATGCATTCACAATGGTTTCGGCTTACACATCTTTAAGGAAGAGCTTACAGGTCCGGAATATGCAGACCGTTTTGTCAAGATGATAGAAGATAAAAAAATTAGGTATAAAACCAACACTATGGTAATAGATTTAAGCGAGGACAAACTTATTACGGCTGTAAACAGAGTTGATGGAATCTTAACAATACAAGCCAAGGCCATCATACTAGCTATGGGCTGCCGTGAGCGTCCCAGAGGTGCTTTGAACATACCGGGGCAAGAACTTAGTTATTCTAGGTTCTGGCGATATAGGACTCATTATGGCAAGAAGAATGACGCTGGAAGGTGCCCATGTAAATGCAGTTGTAGAGCTTCTGCCTTACTCTGCAGGCTTGACTCGTAATATCGTTCAATGTCTGGATGACTACGACATACCCCTTATGCTCAGTCATACAGTTACCAATATTGTAGGAAAAGACCGCCTGGAGGGTGTTTTTATAGCACCCGTTGATGAGAATAGAAAGCCTATATTGGAAAAAGAAGAATATATTCCCTGCGATACCCTTCTTCTTTCTGTAGGACTGCTGCCGGAAAACGAGCTGTCCAAGAAAGCCTCTGTCAAACTCTCTCCTCTCACAGGAGGTGCTGAAGTTGATGAAGGAAGAGAAACAAATATTGATGGCATATTTGCCTGCGGGAATGTTCTTCAGGTGCATGACTTGGTAGACAATGTAACAGATGAAGCTTATATCGCCGGAAAGGCGTCAGCTCAGTACCTAAAGGGTCTTCGCAAGCAAGGCAGTAAAATTGAGGTTAAGGCAAATGCCGGTACAAGATATGTTGTACCTAAATATATAAATCCCGAGAATATAGAAAAGAATTTGGAGCTTAGCTTCAGAGTCAAGGACATCTATAAAGATCACTATGTCACTGTGTATTTTGATCATAAAAGAGTCATTCATCAAAAGAAAAGAATTCTGACTCCCGGTGAAATGCAGACAGTGAAAATTACTGCAGAAATGCTGATTACCCATCCCTGCAATGAAATATCCATAGGGGTTGAGAAGGAGTGATATTTGTGGAACAAAAGGCTTTGATTTGTATCGGTTGTCCCTTGGGCTGCCGTTTAGAAGTAAAAATAGAGGATTCACAGGTCGTTGATGTCACCGGACAGTCCTGTAAAAAAGGAAAGACTTACGCAGTGAAAGAATGCACCAATCCCACGAGAATACTTACCACCACCGTAGTCGTTGAAAATGGCATTCCAGAGGTTGCTTCTGTTAAAACAGAAAGGGATATACCAAAGGGTACGCTGTTTGATTGCATAAGAGAATTAAAACAAGTGAAACTCACTGCACCTGTTCATATTGGTGATGTTGTAATTGCTGATATCGCGGGTACCGGTGTCAGGGTAATCGCTACAACAAATTGTGATTTGACAGATAACTAACAGCACCTAAATTTCAAAGGAAGGCGATATAATGAGCAGTTTGGAAGGACTCCTTGATGAAGTTCCTATTATTGCAGCAATTAGGAATGACAATGATTTGGAAAGAGTAATCAATTGCGATATTAAGATTGTTTTTGTTCTTTATGGAAGCATTGTTGAGATAGAGGATATTTGTAGAAAACTCAAGGCTGTACACAAGCTGGTGTTTATTCATGTAGATATGATAGACGGATTAAAGCCTGATGTCAAAGGGCTGGAATTCATCAAAAAAGTTGCAGATCCCTACGGCATTATTACCACTAAAACCGCCAGTATAAAAATTGCTATGAACTTTGGCTTATATACCATTCTACGCGTTTTTATTCTTGATTCTCAATCCTTAAAAACAGGTATACAAAACATTCATACTGTTACTCCTCATGCCGTCGAGGTACTGCCCGGGGTAGCAAGTAAAATTATAAATATTATTAAAAAGGATATTCACATCCCTATTATTGCAGGTGGACTCATTAACAATAAAAAGGATGTTATGGATGCCATGTCAGCCGGTGCATTAGCTGTTTCAAGCTCTAGCGAAGAGGTGTGGAAGCTGAGCTAAAAAGGATCATTATTTTCCATGAATCAACAAAGGTTCATGGTTGAATATAAAAAATACAAAGGGGGATTAAGCAATGGCAAAATATGTAATGGCTTTGGATCAAGGTACTACAAGCTCCAGGTGTATACTTTTCAACGAAAAAGGTCTAATTGAAAGTGTTGCTCAGAAGGAATTTACACAGATTTATCCAACAGCAGGCTGGGTTGAGCACGATGCAATGGAAATTTGGAGTACTCAAATCGGCGTAGCCCAAGAAGCTATGGCAAAGATCAATGCCTCTGCCGAGGACATTGCAGCCATAGGTATCACAAATCAAAGAGAAACAACCGTTGTGTGGGACAAAAGAACAGGCAAACCCGTTTACAATGCTATCGTATGGCAATGCAGAAGAACTGCTCCCATATGCGATGAGCTAAAAGCAAAAGGCTTGGAAGGCATGTTCAAAGAAAAAACTGGTTTGGTAGTAGATGCATATTTCTCCGGAACAAAAGTGAAATGGATATTAGACAATGTTGAAGGTGCAAGAGAAGAAGCAGAGAACGGAAATCTTCTTTTTGGTACAATCGACGCTTGGTTAATTTGGAACCTGACAAAGGGTAAAGTTCACGTTACAGATTATTCAAATGCTTCAAGAACCTTACTTTTCAACATTCATGACTTAAAATGGGATGACGAGATCCTGGCAGAGCTCAATATACCTAAATCAATGCTTCCAGAAGCTAAACCTTCCAGCTGTGTATATGGACACACTGATAAATCCTTGTTCGGCACAGAAATAGCTATCGCAGGTGCAGCAGGCGACCAACAAGCTGCATTGTTTGGCCAAACTTGTTTCGAATCAGGCAACGCAAAAAATACATATGGCACAGGCTGCTTCATGCTTATGAATACAGGCGAGAAGGCATTTACATCTAAGAATGGCTTGCTTACAACGATTGCTTGGGGCTTAGACGGAAAGGTTGAGTATGCATTAGAAGGCAGTATTTTTATAGCCGGTGCAGCAATCCAATGGTTGAGAGACGAGCTTAAGTTAGTTGATAATGCAGCAGCTACAGAAGCTTATGCTTCCTCAGTGCCAGATACCAATGGTGTATTCGTTGTTCCAGCTTTTGTTGGACTTGGCGCGCCATATTGGGATTCCTATGCAAGAGGAGCTATATTCGGTTTGACAAGAGGAGCCAAGAAGGAGCATATCATAAGAGCTACATTAGAATCCTTGGCTTATCAGACTTACGACGTATTAAAGGCTATGCAGGAGGACTCAGGCATAGAGCTTACAGCACTTAAGGTTGACGGTGGAGCTTGCGCAAACAATTTCTTAATGCAGTTCCAATCAGATGTACTTGGTGTTCAAGTTGACAGACCTGAAGTAATCGAAACAACTGCACTGGGTGCTGCATACCTGGCAGGCTTAGCAGTTGGATATTGGGCTGACAAAGAAGAAGTAGCAAAGAACTGGGCTATTTCAAGATCCTTCGCTCCAGAAATGGAAGAAGAAACTAGAGCAGCACTGCTCAAGGGTTGGCACGAGGCTGTTAAGAGATCGATGCAGTGGCTATAATTCGTAAATTAAATAAAATAAGGAAGAGGTGTAAGTAATGTCACATATTTTAGGCGAAATCATAGGAACCATGATACTTATAATCCTAGGAGATGCTGTTGTTGCTAACGTTATTCTTAACAAAACAAAGGGCAACGGCGGTGGTTTAATAGCCATAACAACTGGTTGGGCCTTCGCTGTAGCTATTCCTGCCTTTATATTCGGCGGAATCAGTGGTGCACATTTTAACCCAGCTCTTACATTAGGCTTGGCTACCATAGGCAAATTCCCATGGGCAGAAGTTCCCGGTTATATTATAGCTCAAATGGCTGGTGCATTCTTGGGCGCATGTGTTGTTTATCTTCAATATCTGCCACACTGGGCAGCAACTGAAGACAAAGCAACTAAGCTTGGTGTTTTCTGCACAGGTCCTGCAATCAGAAATACACCTGCTAACTTCATGTCAGAGTTCATAGGCACCTTCATATTAGTATTTGGAATACTTGGTCTAGGAACTGTATCAATGGCTCCTGGTCTAAACACATTAGCAGT
>JAQSYD010000177.1 GCA_029256325.1 Clostridia bacterium | reverse complement strand
GAAAGAAGCAGGTACTACGAAAATGGAGAACACTTCTAAAAAATAGTGCAGGAATAAAATCCTGCACTATTTTTATGGCATTTTTCTTTTAAATCTGTTCATTAGCATATATAAATATATTCCATGTACAACAAATCCACCAATGATATAGTATGAATACTGAAGGCTCAGTGCATCGCTTGAAAGAAATGCTTTAGAAATCCAATAAGGTGGCGCAATTCCCAAAAGTAAATGCAGTCTGCTCTTTATAAAATAAGCTGCTAAAGGTGCAAGCATGAAAATCCCCATCGCCTTTGACAGCGCCAGTCCCTCCACTTTATTAGCGGCAAAACCGACAAGAAACAGTGCCAGTATGGGTGCCTCCAGGGCACAAAGCAATACAGCAGGAGTTATTAACAAATAATTCACCTGTACAGGTGATGCAAGCAACAACAATATATAACACATAACTGTGCTCATAATCACCGGACTAATCAGTCTATATAATAAATAAGTGCTGCGAGGCAAAGGTGTAACCGCAATGTATGCAAGTATATTTTCATCTCTGTCATCCAACAGTATAAAGCCGGTCAGCACACCTATCATCATAGGAGTTACCGGCAGCATGAAGCTCATAATAATAGGATAATGCGGTATCAAATCAAAGTCCAATTCTTGCTTGAGTGCTTGTGTAACTATCGGCAAAGCAAACCTTATGAAACACCCTATTAATACTGGTACAAAAACGGATATGATAAGCAAGGGATCTCTAAATATGCTTTTTATATCTGCCTTTATAAGTGCAATCAATCTTTTCATTAGTTACCGTCACCTGCCCTCAATACGATGTATTTGTAAAACCAATCCTTTGCCCAAACATATGAAATAACGCACCAAATCAAAAGCGCTATAATGCCAAATGCTGTATCCGCAAAAGTGATGTTGTAAAAAGCCGCTTTTATAAGTATCAAGGATGGCTTTGCAGGCAATAAATTGAATAACCATGATTTAGTAAGTCCGAAATATTCCAGCATAGGAAGCATAAAAATTATTGTATATAATGGTGAGATAATTATATACTGATTTATGTTTTTACATCTTACGGCCAAAGTAAAGCCAATTAAAGTAAATAAAACAGATGTAAACACCACTCCTAGCAAGAAAATCAAAGGGTTTTCCACTCTTCCAAAAGACAAAACTATAATAGCAAAGCTGGTTATAGTAGACAGCAAAGTAAGTGAAACAGCTTTTGCAATTAGGTATTCATGTACTCGCAAGGGTGTTACAAACAAGCTCTGATATATGTTTTGACCCTTCTCCAGCAGTACGATTCCCCCTATAAAAAAGAAGCCCATCACTGCCGGATCAGAAAATACAATCACAGTAGCAGCATACCTTGCAGCATCAATAGGCATCAGTCTAAAAGCAAAGATATATAAAATGGTCAGCAGCAGGTATGCATAATAAAATCCGTGTCTAAATTGAAACTTTATATCATATTTAACTGCTTGCAGTATTCTCATATAAGGCTCCTTCCGGTTACTTGTATGAATATGTCCTCTAGGGTTGCCTCCTGTGTATGTATTGTTTCTATCTGTTTTTCTCTTAAAAGAGCTGCAAACTGCTGATTGCTGCCTATTTCTGCTATGTCAAATTCCTTGAATTCCATTTTGCCTTGTTCCTGATATTCTACCCGAACCACCTTTTTGCCCCTGTCCAATTTAAGCTGCCTTGGTGAATCAATCAGCTTTATTTCTCCATTTACAATAAAAGCGACTCTGTCGCAGAGATCTTCTGCTACATTCATATTATGAGTAGTCAAAAATATGGTTTTGCCTCTCTGTTTCTGTTCTAAAATAATATCCTTAATCTTCTTTGCATTTACAGGATCTAAGCCCGAGGTTGGTTCGTCAAGGAAAATTAAATCCGGATTATTTAAAAAAGCCCTGCAAAAATTGAGACGCATTTTCATTCCCTTTGAAAATTCAGAGACTCTCATATTTTTGCTTTCCAATAGTCCTACCATGTCCAAAAGCTTCTCTGGGCTCTCTGTGGATACAGAATATAAGGCTCTGAAAAAATCAAGATTTTCCAATGCAGTAAACTTGCTATAAAGATTAGGAAGCTCAAAGCTTACGCCTATCTTCTCATAATAGTCAGTTCCCAGACTATTAAGCTCTTTATCAAAAACCTTGACTTGGCCTTTATAGTCCTTTAGAATCCCAATCAATATTTTTTGAGTTGTGCTTTTACCCGCTCCCGAGGGTCCCAGAAATCCAAGCACCTCCCCTTTGCCAAGCTCAAAATCCAAACCCTTTAATGTCTTTTCCCCCGCACCAGCGTATGTAAACTCTAAATTCTTTACTTTTATCATTACATCACCTCTATCATTCTATAATATTCAAAAGCAGAGTAAACTTACTCTGCTCTTATGGTTTTAATATCTACTTGTTTTCTTCTTCTTCATCCATTGCTTCTGATTGTTGCTCTGCTACAACCTCATCTTCTTCATCTACAAAATCCGTTGATCTATCTTCCATTAAAGCATGATCTTCTTGTACCTCTTCAGCCAGTTGTCTTTCTGCTTCTGCCAGATTCTTGATAGCAGGTAGACCAAGGTATATTGAGTAAAGCGCAAAGCCATGAAAACCAAGGCTTAAATAGTCAGCCCAAATAAGAAATACCAAGCCGTCTAATACATAAAGTATCATTCCGGTTATAAAGGCCCACTTTTTCCTTTTGCCTGCAAACTTGCCGATTAATATAAATATACAAGCAATCAATACATCTAGAGCCACAGCTATGTATGTGATAAAAGAACCATATTCAGGTGCAAAATAATATGCAAAGCTGTCAATTATTTGAGTTGCTCCAAGACCAAATATGAAATTCAGACTTCCACCGGTTAAAACTACGATGGTATTGATTAAAGATAAACCTGCAATCCAATAAAACCAGTGTGCACTGCTTCTTAATCTTGATTCTAATTGTAATTTGTTTTGGATTAATGATGTTTTGTCCATTCTTATGCCCCTTTCTTATTGTCCTACTCATCTTATTCCTATTAGTATAGGAGATTTCTTTCTTTACAATGAATTTTGTTCGATATTTTGTGCATTTTATATTGCATACCATAATTTTATTACATACTATTGAATATAACAATAGTATGCATTAATATATAAATGACGGCTAATTTTCCAATATTATACATATAAGGAGGTCATACAATGAATAAACTACTTCTAATCTTTGATTACTTCAAAGAAGCTTTCCATATAAACAAGCAAAATAAAGCATTATACAAACCTCAAATAGCACTTATTGCAGTTGATGTTTTGCTCATATTGTTTGTGGGTATTGGAGTTTACAACTGGATTGGAATAGAAAACATCAGTGCCTTGACAGAAATGGAATCCAGTGAAATCTGGGGATTTGCACTTAGCCAAGGCTTTAAAATCATTGCAATTATTTTAGCTTATGCATTAATCTCTGTCATTATAGAGTCGGGTCTGCTTAATATGTACAAAAAAGCAGTTACACAGGGCTATACAGAACCCGGTGACTTCAGAGAGGGTTTATCAAAATACTTTGTAAAGCTATTGCTTGGTAAGCTATTGATATTCCTGTGTTATATACCGGCCTTGCCATTCTATCTTTTGCTGGGCATCATTACCCTGACAGTTGGTTTGGCTGTTATCCCCATAATCGCAGGCGTTTTCCTCACAATGTGGAAGGTATCACTTGTCATGAATGATGTCGGCATTATCGAAGCATTGAAGGACAGCTTCCGGTTTGCCAAAAGAAATTTCATGCCTTTGACAGTACTTCAAATCATACATTGGGCTTTCGCCCGAGGTGTAAGCGGTGGTGGAGGCAGCGGCAGC
>JAQSYD010000049.1 GCA_029256325.1 Clostridia bacterium | reverse complement strand
GCAAGATCAATAAATACATCCTTTACAACTTTACTAACTATACTAGCGCTATATGTTTTTGGTGTTCCTGCTATAAAGGATTTTGCGCTTCCTCTACTATTAGGTATTATAAGCGGAACATATTCATCCATATTTATTGCAAGCCCACTCTGGGTAGTGCTAAGAAAAAAATTCAAGCCGTCTGCAAGTCATTAATAAGCTGCAAGGTAACTGTTAAAGCAGTTACCTTGTTTTTTTCTCAGCAGTTATAATCAGAATTATTGAATACAATTAGAAAAAGCATCATATGAAAGCTAGATATAAATTACGTAAAAAGGTAAAATGGGTGGTATTGTGAAGAAGAAGTGGGTTGCATATAACAAAAGCTATGAGTTTACTGAACAGCTTAAAAGTCATTTTAATATTAGTGAGATGTTGGCAAGAACTCTGATAAATAGAGGATTAGATAACATAGAAAAAGTAAAAAGATTTATGGATGCAGATATCCATGATATGTATGATCCTTTTCTAATGACGGATATGGATAAAGCAGTTGAAAGAATTCTACAGGCAATTGAAGAAAACGAGAAAATCTGTATTTATGGAGACTATGATGTGGATGGGATAACGTCAACTGCCTTATGCGTAAACACATTACGCAAGTTAGAGGCTGACGTTATGTATTATATACCTGTTAGAGCTGAAGAGGGTTATGGACTTAACGATGAGGCAATTGCACATATTGCAGAACAAGGTGCAAACTTGATAGTAACTGTAGATTGTGGGATACGGTCAATTGACACCGTAGAAACAGTGAAAAAATCGGGTATGGATATTATCATTACGGATCACCATGAGTGTGGGGATATACTGCCCGATGCTTATGCCATTGTTAATCCCCATAGACATGACTGCAGCTATCCTTTTAAAGAATTGGCTGGAGTAGGCGTAGCATTTAAGCTTATGCAGGCGGTTACAGAAAGTATTGGTTATAGTGAGCTTTTATTTGAAGTAATCGATATTGCCGCAATTGGAACCATAGCTGATGTTGTACCGTTGCTGGATGAGAATAGAATAATAGTGAAAAAAGGCTTAGAAAAGCTAATGAACACGGAAAATGTAGGGTTGAAAGCCCTTATTGATATGAGTGACTTAAAGGATAAACAAATAAGCTCTTATAATATTGCCTTTATCATTGCTCCTAGAATCAATGCAGCAGGACGATTGGCAGATGCCTCTAGGTGTGTAGAATTATTAATTACTGAGGATGAGGCTCTTGCCTATGAAATCGCAAAGGAGCTTGAAACTGAAAACAAAGAGAGACAGCGCATTGAAGCAGAAATCTTAGAACAAGCAATTGCAAAGCTTACCTCCACAAAAGACTTTGAAAACAGCAGAATTATTGTTTTAGATGAACAGAACTGGCATGCCGGCGTAATAGGTATCGTCGCATCCAGAATAGTGGAGCAATTCAACAAACCTTCGATTTTAATAGCCAGAGATCATGAAACGGGTAAGGGATCTGCCAGAAGCATGAGTGGGTTTAATTTATATGAAGCTATGTGTAAGTGCAGTGAACTGTTTGAGAAATTTGGAGGCCATGAAATGGCGGCTGGCTTGACAATTAAAGCGGAATATATTGGCGCATTCAGAAAAAAAATTAATGAGGTTGCGGAAGAAATGCTGCTGGGTAAAGAGCTATTACCGGAGTTGTTAGTGGACTATAAGCTGGAGCCTGCCGATATCAGCTTGCAGGTTGCAAAGCAGCTTAAGAATCTGGAGCCATTTGGCATGGGTAATCCCAATCCGAATTTTGTTTGCAGAAACATGCAGATATTGGATAGAAAGCTTGTAGGTACAAGCAGTAAACATCTATCACTAAATCTATATGATGGCAATAATAACATAAAGGCGATTGCCTTTAATATGGGAAATTTATATAATGTATTATCAATTGGTAAAAAAATTGATATAATATGTTGTATGGATATTAATCTGTGGAATAATAATGAAAACGTTCAACTAGTTATTAAGGATATAAAGTTAATAAAAAACTGAATACGGGGGTATTAACAATATGAATTTTGAAAAGTATATTAGAGTAATTGAAGATTTTCCTAAGGAAGGTATAAGCTTTAAGGATGTAACAACCTTAATTAAGGACGGAGAAGCTTATAGAGCAGCAATAAAAGAGCTTGCTGAAAAAATCAGACCTTTGAATGTTGACGTAATCGTAGGTCCTGAAGCACGAGGTTTCTTATTTGGAGCACCGGTGGCTTATGAGCTGGGTATAGGGTTTGTTCCTGTTAGAAAACCAGGGAAGCTTCCTGGTGAAACAGTAAAATACGAATACGCCCTTGAATATGGTACAGATGCATTGGAAATCCATAAGGATGCCATTACAAAAGGTATGAGGGTAGCTTTAGTAGATGATTTACTTGCTACCGGCGGTACTATACTTGCGGCGGCTAAACTTGTAGAAGGCCTTGGTGGGGAAGTAGTACACATTGGATTTTTAATTGAATTAGGATTCCTCAATGGCAAGAATACGCTAGCCGGTTATAAAACAGACTCAATCATAGAATATAAGTAATAATCACATTGAAAATAGCTGGATTTCCAGCTATTTTCTCAATATGAGAACCAATAATAATATTCATTGATAAATTACAAATAAGATTTTGTTGAAGTTGGTGTTTGGTATGCTGAATAAGTTGCTAAAGAAAATTGAAAAGTACAATTCTGCTGACAGTACTGCAATTATAGAAAAAGCTTATAGCTTTGCGAACAATGCCCATGAAGGCCAAATAAGGCAGTCTGGAGATGCATATATTTCGCATCCTCTGGAAGTTGCTAATATTTTAGCTGATTTGAACATGGACAATGTAACCATAGCAGCTGCAATATTACATGATGTTGTTGAAGATACAAAGTTTTCCTACGATGATATTAAAAGTGATTTTGGTGAAGAAGTTGCTATGCTGGTAGATGGGGTTACGAAGCTTGGCAAGTTGGAGTATACGACGAAAGAGGATCTGCAGGCAGAGAATTTAAGAAAAATGTTCATGGCTATGGCAAAGGATATTAGAGTTATTATTATTAAATTAGCGGATCGTCTTCATAATATGAGAACCTTGAAATATATGCCTGAAAAGAAACAAAGAGAAAAAGCAGCTGAAACAATGGATATTTATGCGCCAATAGCTCATCGTCTTGGTATTTCCACAATCAAATGGGAAATGGAAGACTTGGCTCTTCGATATCTTGAACCAGCGGCATATTTTGATTTGGTGGATAAAGTAGCGAAGAAAAGACAAGAGCGTGAAGAATATATTAATAATGTTATCGAGCAATTAGATGAAAAAATTCGTGAAGTGGGCATAGATGTCCATATTGAAGGCAGACCAAAAAGTTTTTATAGTATTTATAGAAAAATGTATTTCCAAAACAAATCCTTTGACCAAATATTTGACTTAACAGCAGTGCGGATCATTGTTGAAACAGTGAAGGATTGCTATGGCGCCTTAGGAATAGTGCATACACTGTGGAAGCCTATTCCGGGTAGATTTAAGGACTATATTGCCATGCCTAAACCCAACATGTATCAATCTTTGCATACTACTGTTGTTGGTCCGGATGGACAACCCTTCGAGGTTCAAATACGAACATGGGAAATGCATCGAACCTCAGAGTTTGGTATTGCTGCCCACTGGAAGTATAAGGAGGGTAAAGACAGCCAAAATGATTTCGATGAAAAGCTGAAATGGCTTAGACAAATGCTGGAGTGGCAGAATGAAATTAAGGATACGAAAGAGTTCATGGAAACTCTTAAAATAGATTTGTTGGTAGAGGACGTCTATGTATTTACGCCAAAGGGGGATGTAATAGACCTTCCGGTAGATTCTACCCCTATTGACTTTGCATATAAGATTCACAGCCATATTGGAAATAAGTGTGTAGGCGCCAAAATTAATGGAAGAATAGTTACATTAGACTACAAACTGCAAAATGGTGATATTGTAGAAGTCATAACCTCTGCCAATGCCAATGGACCTAGCAGAGACTGGCTGAAAATTGCGAAAAGCAACCATACGAAGAATAAAATAAAACAGTGGTTTAAAAAGGAAAAAAGAGACGAAAATATACAAAAAGGCAGAGAACTATTAGAGCGTGAAAGCAAAAGGCATGGAGTAAATCCTGCCATTATATTAAAACCTGAGCTGCTGGACATTATCTATAAAAAATATAGCTTGCATAGTGTAGAGGATTTATATGCTTCTGTTGGCTATGGCGGGGTTACGCCTAATCTTATCTTAAATAGGCTTAAGGAAGAGTACAAAAAATTAGTCAAGCCAGAGGATAAGGATATTATAGCTGAACTGGAGGAAAAGCTTCAGAAGCCCGAAGTAGTTCGTAAGAAAACCAACTCTAATGGTATTCGGGTGAAAGGTATCGAAAATGTAATGATTCGATTCTCACGCTGCTGTAATCCTGTACCGGGAGATGAGGTTTTTGGATATATAACTAAGGGCAGAGGAGTTTCTGTACACAGAAAAAACTGTCCTAATGCCAATGAGTTTCTACAGCAGGCAGAGCGCTTAATTGACGTAGAGTGGCAGTCTGAAACAAAGGTTTCTTATAATGCGGATGTAGAGATCAGAGCATATGACAGAAAAGGTTTACTGGTTGAAATTACAACGATTATAGATGAGAGTAAAATCAATATAAGCTCCTTCTACTCCAGAACGACGAAAGATCGTATGGCTATCATAAACTTTATATTGGAGATTCATGATGTTGAACAGTTAAATAAACTGATCAGAAAGTTTAAAAAAATAGAAGGTATAGTTGACGTATTCAGGTCAAAACAATAAAATGATTGAAACGCATAGCTAAAGTTTGCTGTGAAATTAAGGAATCAACACAGCAACAATAGACTTCTGTAAATTTGCTGAGTTAATAGGAGGAACATATGAGAGCGGTAGTACAAAGAGTAACAAAAGGAAATGTAGAAATTGACGGCAATATCGTAGGCAGCATAGAAAAGGGCTTAGTAGTGCTGCTGGGTGTTAGTGAAAAAGACACAAAAGATGATGTTGCATACATGGCAGACAAGATACTGAACTTAAGAGTATTTGACGATGAAGAGGGTAAAATGAACTTCTCATTATTAGATATAAAAGGTGAACTACTAGTAGTATCGCAATTTACCTTACTGGGAGATTGCAGAAAAGGCCGCAGACCAAACTATATGGCAGCTGCCAAGCCAGAATTGGCTGATGCGCTTTATAATGAGGTTGTAAAGCTTTGCAGAGCTCAAGGTGTTAAAACTGAGACAGGTGTCTTCCAAGCGGATATGAAGGTAACTATTATAAATGACGGACCTGTAACCCTTATTATTGATAGCGAGAAAATCATATAATAGGAATCAACACAGCAAAATTAATCTTCTGTAAATTTGCTCTACGTCAGCTTCGCATCCTGAGCAAAAACAGAAGCTAAGCTTTGCTGTGAAATTAAGGAATCAACACAGCAAAATTAATCTTCTGTAAATTTGCTCTACGTCAGCTTCGCATCCTGAGCAAAAACAGAAGCTAAGCTTTGCTGTGTTAATAGGAGGATTCAAATTGATTAAGAAACTGGTTGGAGGCAACCTTTATACAAATTGCTATATTATCGCAGATGAGCTATCGAGAGAGGCAGCAGTAATCGATCCGGTAGGCGACTTTAAATATATCAATGATCTTATAACAAGCAATGATTTAAAGGTTAAATATATTCTGATGACTCATGGTCATGGAGATCACATCGGAGCATTGCCTGATGTGAAGGAATGCTATAATGCACCTATTGGTATAAACCCTGCAGATGAAGAACTGTTAAGCAATGCAGCGCTAAATCAATCTACTTTATATGAAAATAGGACGGTTGAAGCGACTGCTGATATTTATCTAAAGGACAATGATATCCTTAAGTTAGGTGCAAAGGATATTAAAGTATTACACACACCAGGTCATACAAAAGGAAGTATATGCATCCTGTTTGGGAAAGAGCTTATTTCAGGTGATACCTTATTTGCAAGGGGTATTGGCAGAACAGATTTATATGGAGGCGATTATGAAGCCTTGATAAATTCCATCAAAACAAAGCTGTTTGTTTTGCCGGAGGATACAAATGTACATCCCGGTCATGGAGGCTCTACTACAATTTTAGCTGAAAAAATGAATTACTCCATCATTTAAATATATTCATGTATATCCTTAGAACGGCAGGTAAAACTATATGAAGAAAATGTCTGTTCAAATTCGTTTATACGGGGAGGATAAGCATGAATAAACAAACAAAAGTTACTTCGAAAAAACAAGTGGAAGCACAATTGGATTTCGATGATATGAACATGGAGGCAATTATGGAATCTGATTTAGAGGATTATGAAATAGCTGCTGAGCTTGGAATGAGCCTCAGTCAAGTTTCTAGAATAAGAAGGGAACTATTTGAGGATTAGACGGTGAATGGTATGATGAAACTGGCAGTAAATCATGATTATGCTATGGAAGCAGCAAATATCATCAGAATGTTTTACGGCAAGGAACAAATAGATCATTTGGATTTTGAGGCTTTGGAGAACAACCAAAGCTTTTTTCTAGTTGAGGAAATTATACTGCAAAGTATTATAGACATTCAAGATGATGGAATTGTTGTAAAAGCAGCCATACAATACGGAACTGAAAAAAGAGAGTATAAGGAAGCATATTCAGTCAGCACTGTGAAACAAAAAAAAGAAGCTGTTAAGCTGACAATGTACAAGCTTTTATCTGAGTTTCACAATAGAACCTATCCTTGGGGAATTCTAACCGGTATCAGACCTTTGAAAATAGTCCATGAATTAATGGATAAGGGTTATCATGAAAAGCAAATAGAGGCATTTATGCAGAATAACTATTTGGTATCTATAGAGAAAGCACTGCTTGCAGTTGAAATTGCAGCCATAGAGAGAAACTTTATATATCCAGTGGATAGCAAGAAGGTTAGTATATATATTGGAATACCCTTCTGTCCCACAAGATGTCATTATTGTTCCTTTACTTCTAATTCGTTGAAAACTTGCGGGGGATTGGTAGAGGATTATCTTTCGGCTTTAATGTATGAAATGGAACAAACTCAGGCTTTAATGAATAAATACAAGCTGAAGGTACAGACTATTTATATTGGTGGAGGCACACCTACCTCATTGAATGAAGAGCAGCTTGACAGGCTGCTGTCCAAAGCCTGTACCCTTTATGGGGATGGTATAGAGGAATTTACCTGTGAAGCAGGACGTCCTGATTCCATTACGGAAGGCAAGCTTAGGGTCATGAAGCAAAGAGGTGTTACAAGGATAAGCATTAATCCGCAGACAATGAATGATGAAACTTTAGAAAAAATAGGCAGAGCTCATAGCGTAGAGGAAACTGTAAGAAGCTTTCAATTAGCAAGGAAAATGGGCTTTGATAATATAAATATGGATATCATATTAGGGCTTCCTGGAGAGGGCGTAGAGCATCTAGATAAGACTTTAAGGGATATAGAAAAACTCCAGCCTGAAAGTCTTACAGTGCATACTATGGCGATAAAAAGAGCATCAATCATGAACGAGAATATTGAAAGTGCTGCAAAACAAGGCAATACACCAGAAATGATGAAGCTTACAGCAGCATTTGCAAGGAAGCAGAATATGCACCCATATTATTTATACAGACAAAAGCATATGGTTGAGAACCTTGAAAATATAGGATACTGCAAGCCGGGATATGAGTGTATATATAATATTCAAATTATAGAAGAAAAGCAGACAAATATTGCTTTTGGAGCAGATGCCATCACAAAAACGATATTTGTTCAAGAAAATCGAATCGAGCGTCAAGGCAATATAAAGGATATTCGACTTTATATTGCTAGAATTGATGAGCAAATAAGCAAAAAGCTTCAACTGTTGGATGAACTATATAAAGAACTTTAACAAATTATTGACATAGTGAAATAACCGTATTATAATATATAAAACTAGGAATAATATTCATATTCGTGTATTGAATGGGAAGAGTAGTTTGAAACTTCTTAGCAGAGACGGAAATGCCGCGGCTGAAAGCATTCCGAAAGAAAGTCATTCGAAGACACCCAGGAGCACAGCTGTTGAAATGACTAGGCAGCTACGTATATCCGCGTTAAGGATTAGAGTTTGTATTTTACAAGCAGGGTGGCACCACGGGAATTACTCTCGTCCCTGACGATTATGTCAGAGGCGGGGGTTTTTATATTTTTAAAAGCAAATAGAATAGGAGGAATTATTATGCAAATTAAAAGACCAAAAGGTACAGAAGACATTACACCTGCGCAGGTCTATAAGTGGCATTATGTAGAAGCTCTTATAAGAGAAATATGCGCATTAAACGGATATGCCGAAGTAAGAACACCTGTCTTTGAACACACTGAGCTGTTTCAGAGGGGAGTTGGTGAGACCACTGATGTAGTACAAAAAGAAATGTACACCTTTGAGGATAAAGCAGGAAGAAGCATTACTTTGAAGCCTGAAGGCACTTCTCCGGCAGTTAGGGCATTTGTGGAGAATGGTATTTTTAATGAACCACAGCCTACAAAGATGTTTTATTTTACACCATGCTTCCGGTATGAGAAGCCACAATCCGGACGTTTGAGGGAACATCACCAGTTCGGTATAGAAGCTTTTGGTGCCAGTGATCCTTCTATTGATGCAGAAATCATCAATGTTGCAATGACATTGTATAAGCGGTTGGGTTTAGATAGCTTAGAGCTTAGAATTAATAGTGTAGGCTGTCCAAAATGCAGAGTAGAGTATAACAAAAAACTAAAGAATTATCTGAGTCCAAAACTAGGAAGCTTATGTGAAACCTGTCAGGAAAGATTCAATAAGAATCCTTTAAGGATTATTGACTGTAAGGAAGAACGCTGTCAACAACAGATTGTAGATGTTCCTTTTATGCTGGATCATCTTTGTGAGGAATGCAGCGATCACTTTGATAAATTTAAAGATGCCCTTGATATCATAGGGCTGAAATACACTGTGGATCCTAGAATTGTACGAGGATTGGACTACTATACCAAAACAGCCTTTGAAATTGTTACAGATAAAATCGGTGCGCAATCAACTGTATGCGGTGGTGGTCGTTATGATGGTCTTGTGGAAGAAGTTGGAGGTCCGTCGACGCCTGGTATTGGCTTTGGAATGGGTATAGAAAGACTTCTGATTTTTTTAGAAAAGAGTGGTATAGAGCTGCCAAAACCACCCGCTATGGATTTGTATATAGTAGGGCTTGGAGACGCAGGAATCAAGGAATCCATTAGGATGATACACCGTTTAAGAGATATTGACATTAAGTGCGATAAGGATTATATGGCAAGAAGCCTAAAAGCGCAGATGAAATATGCAAATAAGATGAATACAAGGTTTGTTACTGTCATTGGTGAAGATGAAATAAACAACAATAAAATCAAAGTAAAGAACATGGAAAATGGAAGCGAAGAAGAAATTCAATTGAATCAATTATTGGATTATATGAAAAATAAAGTGCAGGAGGCGAGATAAATGGGTAAATTCAACAGAACGCATATGTGCGGCGAGCTAAACGAAGGTAATATTGGTCAGCAGATTACAGTATATGGCTGGGTGCAGAAAAGCAGAGACTTGGGAAGCCTAAAGTTCATCGATTTAAGAGATAGAACAGGTATCGTGCAAGCCGTTATAAATAAGGATGCCACAGAGGACTTATTCAATGAAGCAGCTAAGGTAAGAGGAGAGTTTGTTTTAGAAATTTCCGGCGAAGTTGCTAAAAGAGGCGGGGCAGTCAATACGAAAATCAGCACAGGCAGTATAGAGATTATTGTTAGCAACATGCAGATCATTAGTAAGGCTGAAACACCACCAATATATATTGAGGATGATGCTAAGGAATCAGAAGCTTTAAGATTGAAGTACAGATACTTGGATCTTAGAAAGCCATCCATGCAAAAGATATTCTTTACGAGGCATAAAGCTGCGAAGGTTGTAAGAGATTACCTGGATGAAAAAGGCTTCATAGAAGTTGAGACACCGATACTTACAAAAACAACACCTGAAGGAGCAAGAGATTATCTTGTACCAAGCAGAGTTCAACCGGGCAACTTCTTTGCATTACCACAATCCCCACAGTTATTTAAACAAATACTGATGGTTTCTGGTTTTGATAAATATTTCCAAATAGTAAAATGCTTCAGAGATGAAGATTTAAGAGCAGACAGACAGCCTGAATTTACACAAATAGATATGGAACTGTCCTTCGTTGATGCCGATGATGTAATGAAGGTAAATGAAGGCTTGCTTCAAAAGTTATTTAAGGAAATTTTAGGTATTGAACTACAATTACCATTTAACAGATTGACATATAAGGAAGCTATGGAAAGATATGGTTCAGATAAGCCTGATACACGCTTTGGACTTGAACTGAAGAATATTGGGGATATCGTCGCAAATGCAGAATTCAAGGTTTTTGCGGATACAATAGCAAACAAAGGACTTATTAAGGCTATAAATGCGGAGGGCATTGGTGCCAAAATAAGCCGTAAGGAAATAGATAGTCTTGGCGAGTATGTTAAAGTATATAAAGCAAAGGGCTTGGCATGGATCAATGTAACGGAGGAAGGCATAAAGTCACCAATAGCAAAATTCTTAAAGGAAGAAGAAATGAACGCTATTGTTGAGCGTATGCAGGCTAAGGTTGGAGATATTATATTCATTGTTGCCGATGCACCTAATGTTACTGATGATGCACTGGGTCAGCTGAGACTTGAAGTGGGCAGAAGGTTTAATCTGATTGATGCAAGCAAATACAATTTCTTATGGGTAACTGAATTCCCATTGCTGGAATACGATGCAGAAGAAGATCGATATGTAGCGAAGCATCATCCTTTTACCAGTCCTATGGATGAGGATATTCCTTTGCTTGACACAAATCCAGCTGAAGCAAGAGCAAAGGCTTATGACGTGGTATTGAATGGTTACGAAATAGGCGGAGGCAGTATAAGAATCCACAATCAACAGCTTCAAGAGAAAATGTTTGGATTGCTGGGCTTCTCAAGTGAGGAGGCATGGGCAAAGTTTGGTTTCTTGTTGGAGGCTTTTAAGTATGGTACACCACCGCATGGCGGTTTAGCTTTTGGTTTGGATAGAATTATCATGCTTCTTACAGGCACAGATAACATTAAGGACGTAGTTGCTTTCCCTAAGACGCAAACTGCAAGCTGCTTAATGACAAATGCACCTTCACCGGCAGATGCTAAGCAGTTGGAAGAACTAAAAATTGCAACAAAAAATTAATTGATTAAAATTTAGTTTAATGCAAAAAATAATACAAATAAAGTCCTGCTGTACTAACTTTATGGCAGGACTTTTTGGAGGTAAAAATGGATTGGTATTCAAGAACAGAGCTATTGATTGGCAAAGAGGGCGTAGATAAGCTAAATAATAGCAAGATTGCCATTTTCGGTATTGGCGGTGTTGGTTCCTATACAGCAGAAGCATTGTGTAGAGCTGGCGTAGGAAATCTTGTGTTAATTGATTATGATGATATTTGTCTGACCAATTTAAATAGACAGATTCATGCTACAAGAAAAACAGTAGGAAAATCAAAGGTAGAGATGATGAAGGAAAGACTTTTAGAGATAAACCCTAAAGTAAATGTTATTACATTTAAAGAACTCTATAATGAAGAAACTGCCGAAATGCTGCTGACGCCAGATTTAAGCTATGTAGTTGATGCAATAGATATGGTTTCTTCAAAGATTGATTTGATAACAAGAAGCCAGCAAATGAATATTCCCATCATAAGCTGTATGGGCGCAGGCAACAAATTTGACCCTACTAAGATTGAAATCTCGGACATATTTAAAACATCAATATGCCCACTTGCAAGGGTTATAAGACACGAGCTCCGCAAAAGAGGCGTAAAAAAGTTAAAGGTCGTATACTCAAAAGAAGAACCTGTAACACCTATTGAAACAGAAAAGAACTGCAAAAACAATTGCATATGCAGCAACAAGGATTTAGCAAAGTGTACGCATAGAAGGCAAATTCCTGGCAGTATATCCTTTGTGCCTTCAGCAGCAGGATTAGCACTTGCTTCTGCTGTTGTTAGAGATTTGCTTGGATTGAGATAATTTTTTAACAACTTATTGACAAAACAGCAAAAAGTTTTATAATAATACTATAGATACCTATAGGGGGTATAGGAGGGATAGTATGAATGAACATTTGATTGAAAGAGATGATTTAATCAATCGACTAAAAAAGATTGAAGGCCAAGTAAAAGGCATCCAAAGAATGGTTGAAGAAGAAAAGTGCTGTACAGATGTAATGATACAAATTTCTGCCATAAGATCAGCTATAAACAAAGTTGGCGGAATGATGATAGAAAAGTATGTAATGGAGTGTATGCAGCATGGTATTCAAACCTCGTTGGAAAAAGGGGAAATAGACGAAAGCGTAAAGGATGTCATAGAAACTATAGTGAAATATGTAAAGTAAATCAAGGAGAAGGCTATGAAGCAAACTGGTGTAGTAGTGGGTATAGAAGGGGATAAAGCAAAAATAAGAATGCAAAGGCACACTGCTTGCGGTGACTGTGGAGCATGCGGAGTCAGTGAAAGTCAGTTAAAAGTGACTGTAGAAGCAGAAAATACTGTAGGTGCTAAAACCGGTGATTTTGTTGAGTTGGACATGGAAACAGTGGATTTTCTCTCTGCAGTAGTTGTTGTATATCTATTCCCATTAATAGCCCTAATAATAGGTATTTTTGCTGGATACTATGGAATTTTGGCCTTAGGTATATCAGATAGTATGGCACAAGGTTTTGGAGCTGTGATAGGTATTCTAGCTGCAGGACTCACCTATGTATTTATTAGGTTAAAAGAAGATAAACTAAAAGGTATGAAAAAGTATAAACCAGCAATTACAAATATCGTTGATAAAGAACAGGAATAAAGGAGAATGAAAATGAGTAATGTAGCAGCAGTAACAACAAATAATTTTGAAAATGAAGTTTTGAAGTCCAATTCACCTGTATTGGTAGATTTTTGGGCAGCTTGGTGCGGACCATGCAGAATGGTTGCTCCTGTAATAGACCAACTGGCAGAGCAGTATTCTGGCAAGGTGAAAGTAGTAAAGCTTAATGTGGATGAAAATCCTGAAATAGCTGAAAAATACCAGATATTAAGTATTCCTACTGTATATCTATTTAAGAATGGAAGCAAAGCTGAAGAAATGGTAGGTGCAAGACCAAAGCAAAGCTTTGAAGAAATGATCAATAAGCACGTATAAACAATTCATTTCAAAAAAATTAAAAAATTGTTATAATAAAAGGTAGATGTAGAAATACATCTACCTTTTATTAATTGCGGGGTGTTCAAATGACAATGAATTTGATCTATAAATCAATAATTGAAGCCATCATACAAAATATAGATGTCGGGATACATGTCATAGATGATAAAGGCACCACCGTGATATACAATCAAGCTATGGCGGATATGGAAGGCCTGCAAATAAACGATGTTGTAGGTAAAAGACTGCTAGATATATTCCCAAGCTTAACATCGGAAACAAGCACTTTATATAGAGTTATGAATACGAGAAAGCCTATTTACAACACGCGACAAACCTATTTGAATAAGCATGGAAAGCAGATAAAAACAATAAATAGTACGATACCCATTAAGCTTACTGCATCGAAATACGGTTCCTTGGAAATCGCTAAGGATATTACAAAAGAGCAGGAGTTATCCAAACAGGTTGAATATTTACAGCATGAGCTAGCCACAAAGGATGTAGAGGATGATAAGCTAAGGGGTTATACCTTTAAAAGCCTTATGGGCGAGGATGAAAAGTTTCAAAACAGTATTAGCATCGCAAAAAAGGCAGCTAATTCCGCTTCAACTGTACTTATTTACGGTGAAACAGGTACAGGCAAAGAACTTTTTGCTCAAAGCATACACAACGAAAGCAGCAGAATAGATAAGCCTTTTATTGCACAAAACTGTGCTGCACTGCCTGAAACACTTTTGGAAGGCATATTATTTGGTACAGTCAAAGGAAGCTTTACTGGTGCAATAAACAGACCGGGATTGTTCGAGCAGGCTAGCGGCGGAACACTATTACTGGATGAAATCAACTCCATGGGATTACAGCTTCAAGCAAAGCTGCTTCGGGTCCTTCAAGAGGGCTATGTAAGAAGAGTGGGCGGCTTAAATGAAATACCTCTGGATGTAAGGATTATAGCTACTACAAATGAAGAACCACAAGAATTGGTGCAAAAGGGGCTTTTGAGGAAGGATCTTTACTATAGATTAAATGTTATTGCCTTGAATATACCTCCTTTGCGCGAACGAAAAAAGGACATCCCCGCATTGGTTGAACACTTTATTAAGAAATATAATATGAGACTGAAAAAAGACATATGGTATTTGTCCAATGATGTTAAGGAAGCTTTTTTGCATTATGATTGGCCGGGCAACGTAAGAGAACTGGAAAATCTTATAGAAGGTGCGGCAAATATGATAAACAATGAACACATCATAAAGCCGGAGCATTTTTCCTATGAAGTATTCAACAAAATGTTTTCTAATATACAGAGTACCTATCGTATAAAGCTAGAAGAAAATAAATCCTTGGATGATATTTTGGAAGAAGTTGAGAGAAATCTGATCAACAATGCAATGTCGGAATGCGGCGGTAACGTTTCTAAAAGTGCTGAGAAGCTGTGCATTAAGCGGCAGACTCTGCAGCACAAGCTGAAGAAGTATGGGATGCTAAAGGAAGAATAGAAAAGGCTTTGAGAATTTCTCAAAGCCTTTTTGTATAACTTGATCTGCAGGATAACCAATATAAGAAGCCAATCAGGATCAGGAATAGTGCCGTTGCAATAACCGCAAGTACAAAGCTTTTGGACAACAGTTGGAATCCTAAAAATATAGGTATCAAAATCAACCCAATTAATATAATAATCCATAAACTCCAAACAAACTTCGCAAGTCTGTTTTGGTGTGTGAATTTCTTAAGCAGCTTAAAATCTTCTATTAGCAGGTACAGAAAACCACCTATAGAAACAAGATAAACGAAGATTGGCAGCAATATGTTCAGCATGAAATCATAATCTTGTATTGGCATTTCACTCTGAGCTAAGATTTCTCTATTCATTAAGATAACAGGCTTGCTCATGTCATAGGCTACAAAAACAAGACTTAACATAACTAATAGAATAAAACACCGAAAACTGAATTCTTTCATAAGTTTCATAGACTCACCCCACATTTATGTAATTTACTATATTTATATGAGGCAATATAGAAAATTAGCTTTAGTTTGGTGAACAAACTTAAGATATTTTATTTAAAAAATTTCGTTGACAATCAAGGTTGTGTTTAATATAATATACAAAACATAATTATTTGCGATGAAGAGAAAAGTAAACAGATGCTGCTTTTACAGAGAGCTCCGACGGGTGGAAAGGAGTAAAGTCATTTTGTTGAAAAAGGCCTCTGAGCAATCCTATTGAGCCTGAAATCAGGGGTAGATAGTGACGGTTTCTCCCGATATAGAGATAGAGTATAAGCAATGCCGTACTCGAAAAGGTTAATAGGGTGACCTATTGACAAACTGGGGTGGTACCACGAAGTAAGCAACTCTCGTCCCCAAGACTAAGTCTTGGAGGTGGGAGTTTTTTTAATGCTTATTTTCATATAACATAAAGCGATATATCGGAAAGGTGGTACTGATTATGAAAAAAGACTATGAAAATATCAATAACTTAACTAAAATCATGAACGATGCCAATGATTTTATGATTGACAGAATAAGGCATCTGAATCAACTGGAGGAAAGTGGAATAGATCCATATCCATATAAGTATAAAAAAGTAACGCATTCGTGTTTTATCATGATGAATTTTTACAACATTCCTGAAAATAAGATGCTTACTGTAGCCGGAAGAGTCATGCTGATGAGAAATATGGGAAATGCAACATTTCTAAATATCAGGGATCAAGAAGGGGATATACAGATTTATTTGAATAAGAATACCTTGGGTGCCGAGCAATATGACCTGATAAGACTCTTTGACATCGGTGATATCATCGGCTTTGAGGGAAGTGTATTCAAAACTAAGACTGGTGAAATAACTATAAAAGCTTCAAGCTTCACACTACTGACTAAATCCATCAGACCTCTGCCTGAAAAATACCATGGAATACAGGATGCAGATTTAAGGCAGCGACACAGATCACTAGATATGATTATGAATAATGATGTAAGACAAAGATTTATAAATCGTGCAAAGGCAATGTCTGCTATCAGAGAGTTTATGAATAATCTTGACTTTGTGGAGGCTGAAACACCCATATTGGACACAAAATACGGCGGTGGTGAGGCGAAGCCCTTTGTTACAAATGTAAATGCCATGGATTGCGAAGTCTTTATGAATGTTTCGCCGGAGTTGTATTTGAAAAGGCTAATGGTTGGCGGCATAGAAAGAGTTTTTACCATGGGAAGATCCTTTAGAAACGAAGGCATCGATAGAACACATTATCCTGAGTTCACTTTGTTTGAGTGCTATATGGCGTATGCGGATTACAATGACATGATGGAGCTGATGGAAAATTTATATGAATATGTATTTCTTAAAGTCAATGGCAGCACAAAAATAGTATATGATGATGTTGAAATTGATTTTAAGGCTCCTTGGAGAAGGGCATCCATGTGTGAACTTGTAATGCAAGATACAGGGCTTGATGTACTAAACTCAGACAAAGAGGACATACTTCGAGCTATAGCCGCCAACAAACTGCTTTCAGCTAAAATTGAAGAGGGTATGGATATTGAATCAATGAGTAAGGGAGAAATCATCATGGAGCTTTTTGATGCATATAGCGCCTCAAAGCTGATGCAGCCAATCTTTGTCAAAGACTTTCCTGCTGAATCTTCACCGCTATGCAAGCTGCACAGAGAAAATACAAATTTAATTGAAAGGTTTGAACCCTATGCCTTTGGTGTAGAGTTGGGCAATGCGTATTCAGAATTGAATGATCCGCTAAGACAAAGAATTTTGCTGCATGAACAAGCAAGCAAGCTGAGAGCAGGTTTGGAGACAGCCAGTCCAATGGATGAAGAATTCGCTGTGGCTATAGATACTGGCTTGCCGCCTGCGGGGGGCTTGGGAATAGGGATTGACAGGATGATGATGTTTTTAACCAACTCTTACTCTATCAAAGACGTCATTGCATTTCCATTAATGAAGCGATAACAAATAAATTTGATAAGTATGCTAAATTTATTTTGATTTTTACTTTCATATGTGATATGATGATAAAAATCAATAAATTCTGTGAACAAGAGTAGTAGCTGCAAAGTCAGTTTTCAGCGAGCCGGAGTTGGTGTGAGTTCGGTAATGTGAAGTGTAGTGAATGGACTTGTGAGAAGCTAGGTGAACTTTCTTTGAAAAAGTATCCGATGCCGGGAATTCCCGTTATAGAAGTAAGATATCGAGTGTATGACTCTGTATCTGAGTGAGTGAGACAGCTGACTGTCTAATTTGGGTGGTACCGCGAAAGTAGCCTTTCGTCCCTGTTTTGGGGATGAAGGGCTTTTTATATTTTTGAAAAAGGAGGTGTGCTTGATGTTATGAAATACAGATGAGTATCATTGGTTGAGAAAAAACAAAAATAAAGGAGAGATTTTTTATGAATCTAAGAAAAAACATTTTAACGGCACTGCTGATAGCCATGGGCTATATCTTGCATCAAGTTGTACCTGGAACAATTGGAAGTATGAAGCTTGACATCATGTTATCATTTATATTTGTAGCACTTTTTATAAATAGAGATTTCAAAAGTGTAATATTAACGGCTTTATTGGGTGGAGCAATCACAGCTTTGACTAC
>JAQSYD010000176.1 GCA_029256325.1 Clostridia bacterium | reverse complement strand
GATACGGATTCGCTAACAATTGATGATGCAGGAATGAGAACGAAGGCATTGAACAACAAGGTTGGTATTTCCATCACAAGTATGGGACAAATGACAAACTGGCTGGCAGATGTTGAAAGTTCAGGTTCAAGTGCAAAGTGGGAAGGTCTGGCATACCCGGTTCAAACCGTTGGTGATGTTGTTATGAAAACACAGATGGAAGATACGGCACGTGCTTCTGTTGGTGCAGTAACCACAAGTTGCGCAGAGGATAAGGTTGATATTGCAATTAAATGGCTGGATTATTTCTTCTCTAAAGAAGGGGTCCTATATACTAATTTTGGTACAGAAGGCGAAACCTATACGATGGTAGATGGTGTTCCTACCTATACCGATGTAATTCTTAAGGCACCGGATGGCACAAATGAAGCCCTTGACAAATATACTTGTGCTCAATGGCAGAACATAGGCATTCAGGCAACAGAGCTTGTAAGGCAAAAGAATAATCCAATTGCAGTTCAGTCTGTTGATACTTGGTTAAAAAATCAGGAATCCCAAAAACATATTTTCCCGGCGGGAGTTACCAGGACAACAGAAGAGAGTTATGAAGCAACTGCTATCATCAGCAGTATACAAACTTACGTACAAGAAATGTCCTTGAAATTCTTAACAGGAGAAGAATCCTTTGATAATTTTGATTCCTATCTTGAAAGACTTGACAGTATGGGGCTTCCACGCTTACTTGAAATTCAACAGGCAGCCTATGATAGATTCCTCGAAAGATAATAAAATATCTTGTAAAAGTAGCAAGGGTACGGTAACCATCTACTGTACCCTTGTATTTTAAGAAAGGAAGGAATATCATGGCAAAACGTAACAGACAAATATCAACTGTTTCAACAGAGAATTCGATTGGTAAAATGATAGTAAAAGATCTAAAACGAAACAAATACAAATATCTTATTGTACTTCCGGTTCTAATCTATCTTATCGTTTTTGCCTATAAACCGATGTACGGGATCGTGATTGCTTTTCAGAATTATCGTCCGTTTCTTGGCATATCAGGTAGTCATTGGGTGGGTTTTGATAACTTCAAGACATTTTTCAATGACGTTTATTTTATCCGGCTGCTTCGAAATACATTTTCGATCAGTCTGCTCAGTATCTTATTAGGCTTTCCTGCACCTATCATGTTGGCATTGTTGCTGAATGAAATAAAGAGCTCAAAGTTTAAGAAAGTTGTTCAGACAATCTCTTATATGCCTTATTTTATATCGATTGTGGTTGTATGCGGACTTTTGAAGGCATTTTCTCAAACGGACGGTGTATTTAACGATATCATAGTAGCATTTGGTGGACAGCGGAGTAATCTGTTATCCGTGAAGGAAAATTTTTATCCGATATATATAATATCAGGCATATGGCAAAATATCGGCTGGGATTCCATCATTTATTTAGCCGCACTTGCGGGAATTGATCAGGAACAATATGAGGCTGCACGAGTAGATGGAGCCGGACGTCTGAAACAAATGCTGTTCATTACCTTGCCTGGGTTGATGCCTACAATTACAGTTCTTTTCATACTGAGAATGGGTGGAGTACTGAATGTAGGATACGAAAAAATACTACTTCTATATCAACCTCTTACTTATGAGGTTGCAGATGTCATATCCACTTATGTCTATCGAAAAGGTATTGTCGAAGCAAATTATAGTTTTAGTACAGCAATTGGATTGTTTAATTCTTTCGTAAATATATGCTTTCTAATGTTAACAAACTGGTTTAGTAAAAAGGTAAATAAAACCGGTCTGTTTTGACAAATTACGTGAAAGGAGTTCGTAATGAAGCAAAAGCAGAGTAATGCAAATATAATTTTTAATATCTGCAATACAATTTTTATGATTTTTCTTATTATTATAACGGCATATCCGATGTACCATGTTTTATGCGCATCGTTAAGTAATAATACGGAGCTTGTTGCAAACCCGGGACTGACATTATGGCCAAAAGGATTTACCACTGGAGCTTACCGTTTGGCATTTCAACATCCGCTTATATTGAGCGGATTTAAAAACAGTGTTCTAATTCTGCTTTTTGCCTTACCGCTGAATATTATCATGACCCTGTTTGGAGCTTATTTTCTTGCAGCGAAAAATATGTTGTTTAAAAAATACATTGTTATTTTTATGATGTTTACAATGTTTTTCAGCGGCGGGCTTATCCCTATGTATCTTAATCAACGTTCGCTCGGTTTATATAACAACCTTGCGGCACTGATTATACCAGGTGCGCTTAGTATGTTCAACGCAATTATCTGTAAGACTGCCATCGAAAATTTACCGGATAGTCTGGCAGAATCAGCGTATATTGATGGAGCAAATGATTTCGTGGTTTTGCTGCGTATCATAACCCCTCTTATTATGCCGACCATCGCTGTGGTATTGCTGTATTATGCAGTAGGACATTGGAATAACTGGTTTCAGGCTTCTATTTTTATAGAGGATAATAAACTTCTGCCGGTACAAAATATTCTCCGGTCATTGCTCATAATGAATCAAGATACCCTGGGTGGCGGAGAAATGTCTAACAGCGGAGACCGGTTTGATAGCTACACCGAAACAATTAAATACGCTGCAATTATTATTACAACAGTTCCTATTTTATGCATTTATCCTTTCTTGCAAAGATTCTTTGTTAAGGGCATTATGATTGGTGCAGTAAAAGGATAGTTTGTGCCGCCGCCAGGCGGGGAAGGAGAGAAAAATGAGCTTATCAGAACAAGACAAAAGCTGGGTGAATGACACCTGCAAAAAAATACTAGAAAAGATGTCTGGATCGATTCGTCGTAACGAAGGTAAGATTCCTTACTCTACGGACGAGAATGGGATTTATGATGATAAATCCTCGGACAAAGATATCATGTGGTGGACTAACGGGTTCTGGGAAGGGATTCTCTGGCTAATGTATGCACAAACGGGTGATTCTTATTATAAAGACAAGGAAAATCAACTGGAAAGCATATTGGATAAACTACTTCTAGGGGAAATTGACAGCGGTATAGATTCACTACATCACGATGTAGGCTTTATGTGGCTGCTGTCCAGTGTTGCTAATTATAGGCTTACAGGCAACAAACAATCACGGACAAGAGGTATAATTGCTGCAAATTATCTGAGTTCCCGATTTAATATAAAGGGAAACTATATTGTGGCATGGGACGGAAAGGAAAGGCAGGGGTGGTCAATCATAGACACCATGATGAATATACCACTGCTTTATTGGGCATCAGAGGAAACAGGCTATGACAGATATCGTTATATCGCAATGGCCCATGCTGACAAAACCCTTGAAAATATTATTCGGTCAGATGGATCGGTGAATCATATCATGATTTATAATCCAGAAACAGGGGAAACCATGGAGACTCTGGGTGGTCAGGGTTATGAAGTGGGTTCGTCCTGGACAAGAGGGCAGGCATGGGCAATCTATGGCTTTGCTTTATCTTATCTTCATACTTCTGAGGGGCGTTATCTTGAAGGAGCAAAAAAGGTTGCAAACTATTTTCTCGCTGCTGTTGCAGAGTATGATTATATTCCTCCGATTGATTTTCGCTCTCCCAAAGAGCCGCTTTATATTGATACGACCGCCGGTGCAATTGCAGCGAACGGCCTGTTGGAAATCGCAAAGCATGTACCGGACTATGAGAAGGAACAGTATTTGAATGGAGCAGTCAAAATACTGAAAGCATTAACGGATAAACAGTGTGACTTTACGGATGGGATTGATTCCTTATTACAAAACGGTTCAGAAGCATACCATACAAATAAACATATGAGTATCATATACGGAGATTATTTCTATATGGAAGCGATATTCAGAATGAATGGACTTGAAGTAAACATGTGGTAAGTGAAAGATAAATAGAATTCTGTATCCCAAAACAATTTCCAAGTACTACCA
>JAQSYD010000048.1 GCA_029256325.1 Clostridia bacterium | reverse complement strand
GCTGGAGGGTGTCAAAGAACAGGTGAAAATGAACGAAAAGCTGAAACAGCAGCTGGAGCAAGAACGATTGAGAGCATTAAAGGCTGAAAAGGAAATGGCCGATTTTCTCAAAAATGTATCAGAGCTAAAGAATAGCATCAACAGTAATCAGAACCTACTGGAGGGACAGTTCAAAAGTATTGGAGACAAATATCAAGAAATGCAGGTAGACCTGAAGGGACTGCAGGACAATATTAACAGCTTCAAAGCCAGTGCCGGAACAGGAATAGCGGAGCTATACTCAGCAGTGGAAAAGGCTTCAAAAAATACCTAATAAGTGTTCAACAACTTCAAGATAAGTAAAAGGAACATAAGAACAGCCTTGACATTATATACCACGGGATTTTCGTGCATTTTTACAGATACTATCATACACACGACTAGTTATCGCTGAATATACTGATATCAAGGAGTTGTATGATGTTGAAAAGTAAAACTGTTTACTATATCATTTATTTCTTGACCATTTTAGATATCACCCTTACAGCAGCTGGGTTGCAATTAGGGGTTATAGAGGAAGCCAATCCTATTATGAACTACTTTATCAGTTTATCTATGGAGTTAAGTATGATAGGTGTATTGCTATTTGTCGGCGCCATGCTGATTTTTCTCTACAAAGCAAGCTTGAAGGTAAACTGGCTTCAAAAGGCAGTGACTGGCTTGGCGTATATTAAGGTTTACGTGCTTTTACTGCATTTGAGCTGGATCAATAGCTATATTGAGAAAATATATAGAGCATAAAATTCTATGATTTAAAGTATCAGAGTCATTCGTAAGAATCGACTCTTTTTTGATGCTGTAAAGGCAATTGCAAAAGTAGACATAATTCGCACTAAGAAAATTTTAAATGATTTTATGTCGAATAGAAGGTGAGGTAGTATAATCTTGTAGAATATTGAAATTATTGACATTAAAGGGTTTTTAAGTTAGAATAATAGGGAATAATTTGAAAAGTATAAACTGTTATGATTTACATAATGCAATAATGAAGTTTGTTAATATTAGTAGGTTTTCTTGATTGTGTTTTTAAGAGCGTTAAAGAATCTTAAGATCCTTCAGTCGTTCCTCCCTCAGGATGACAGCGCAATCACATGAAGCTTTCATAACAACAACAGCTGTTTTCCACACCACGATAAACCCAAAAAAGCTTGTCACTCTGAGCTTGGGTCGAGTCTTAAGATCCGGCCGTTTCTCAGGATGACACAACGATTGATATTGTCTTTCATAGTAATAACATAGGCTGTGCTTTAAAATTTATGACAAGAGAGTAGGAAGCATAATGGGAATTTTTATTTTCATATTTGGTCTTTTGATTGGGTCTTTTCTAAACGTATGCATTTACAGAATTCCAAGGAAAGAATCCATAGCATTTCCACCTTCGCATTGTACCAACTGCAATACACAGCTTAAGCCGGTGGACCTGATGCCTGTATTGAGCTTTGCTGCATACAGGGGTAAATGCAAGTACTGCAAGGCGAAAATATCCCTTCAGTATCCTATCATTGAATTAACCAACGGTCTCATAACTCTTTTTTTATATCAGAAATTTGGACTAACTGTTGAAATGGGGATGTACGCAATCTTATCCAGCATTCTTGTTGTGATCACCATGATAGACTTTTTCACGCAGGAAATACCGGATGAACTCAATATATTCGGGCTGATTATAGGAATTGTATTTTTAGTGATCATGCTTCGCTTTAGCAGTGTTGTGAATAGCGGCTTGGGCTTACTGCTGGGAGGGGGACTGTTTCTGCTGATTGCAGTGGTTTCAGGGGGAGCTATGGGTGGCGGCGATATCAAGCTGATGGGGGTACTGGGCTTATGGTTTGGCTGGAAGCTGATATTGATGCTTTCCATCATCTCCTTCGTCATAGGCGCCATTGCCTCACTGCTGTTGATTGCATTGAAAATTAAAGGCATGAAGGATTATATTCCCTTTGGACCTTTCATTGCCATATCTGCCTTGATCACCATATTTTTCGGTTCAGACTTATTAAGCTGGTATTTAAGCTTTATATAGAGATTATGCGGGGGGGAATAAAACTTGGGCAAAAACTATTTATCCATTGATTTTGGTGCACAGAACATCAAAATGGCAGTTGGAAGCATGAATAACAATAGCTTTCTGGTTCAAAAGCTGGATACGATCCATACACCACAAGACAGCTATATGGACGGAAAGATATTGGATCAGGAAAAGCTGACAAAAGCCTTAAGGAGTCTAATAACAAAGTTAACCTTGAAATCCAGGGATGCGGCAATTACGCTGAATAGCTCAAATATCATCACGAGAGAGATTATTTTACCCATTACAAACAACAAGGAAATGGACAGTATGATTCTCTATGAGATCACACAGCAGCTGCCTATTGAAATGGATCAGTATGTTGTGGAATACAGAATTGTAGAAGAGTTTGTGGAGGATGATATTAAGAAAAACAGAGTATTCGTAGCAGCAGTTCCCAAAATTATCGTTGAGAGCTTCTTTAGCTTGACCAAAAGCTTAAGCTTAAATCCCGTAGCCATGAATATACATACCAATGCATTATCCAGATTGATCAACGAAAAAGTCCTCATCAATGATAATGCACATATCGTAAATGATTCCATCGCCATTCTGGATTTTGGCTATAAGTCCATCAATATCAGCATTCTCGCTAAGGGAAAGCTTGCTTTCGGCAGAACCATAAACCATGGAAGCAAGGATTTGGATGTCGCCATTGCATCTGATTTTAAGGTGAATTTAGAGGAAGCGGAAAAGATCAAACAACGATTTAATCTGATGGATGCCAAGGAGGACGCCAATGGTGAATATCAAGCAGCGTCAAGGGTCATCAGCAAATGGATACAAGATATTCAGAGAGTACTGCAGTTCTATGAAAGCAGGGGCAACGGTAAAATATCCAGACTCTATATTTATGGCGGAGCTTCCGGGTTGAAGGGTCTTTCTCAATATATAAAAGCATCCTTAAATCTTCCTGTGGAGCTTATCAATGAAATCAGCAGCATCAAGCTGCAAAACAGCAGTGAGACGGCAGTGATCGATATTAAGAATTATTTAAACGCCATTGGCGCGATTCCAAAGGCGGGTAGGAGATAGTTATGAGAGAATTGAATTTTTTTAACCCATACTTGTCTCCAAGAAGGTCTATTAAAGTAGGGCAGCTGCAGGTTATACTGGCCATTGTAAGTGAAGAATTATACAGAAACAAAGCAAAGGGTAGACATCATGAAGCAGTATATGCAGGGCTTCGCACCTATCGAAGCAGAGCTGGAGGCAAAAAGTATTGTAAGCGGTGCTTTAATCACCAAGCTTAATACTGCTATACCTCACGAGGTATATTTAGATAATTTAAATATTACAATGGAGTCCGTGCAAATTTCAGGAGTTGGAACCAGCAGAAATGTGATTGCACAGTATGAGCATAATTTATTGAAGTTGGGCATCTTCAGAGATGTATTTATAGATATCATTAAAATTGAAACAGAAGGCGGCAGTGCGTATGAATTTACTGCGAACTGCATGCTGGCAGGAGGTGCGTCCAATGAAGCTAAGCAGTAGAGAAAAAATATTGTTGATTGCCTTGGCTATGGCGGGTTTTTTCGCTGCATACTATTATTTGCTGCTCAGTCCGCAGCTCCTGGCTCTTAAAACAATTAAAGCAACAGCTGCAGAATATAAGGGTAAAGTAGAGGAAATGAAGGCACAAATGGATCCCAATCACCCTATATATGAAGAGTTTAAAACGAAACAAGCTGAATTGACAAATAAGACAGCAAGGTTATATCCTGCAATCTTTCAGGATAAATTGATAACAGTGCTGGATGAGAAGTTTAAAGCAGCGGGGTTAAACCCTAAGGAAGTTTCTTTTGCAAAAACACTAAGAGCTGCAGGAGCAGCAAAGAATGCAGGAGCAGCAAAGAATGCGAGTGCTGCAAAAAAAACAGGTGATGCAAAGATACCGGATTTAACTGCTTTGAGACAGAACTATATAAGTGTTGGAAAGCCCATAGATGCGGCAGTGAATCAAGAGGTCCCTGAAATATTCAGAATGCATGAGTTAACTGCCAGCTTCAATGTAGAAGCGGAATATCAGAAACTGATAAACCTCATAGCCGCTTTTGAAAAGGATAAGTATAAAATCATATTAAACAATATCAATATGGGCACAAAGGAAGGGACTGCTTTTAACGGCAGCTTTTCTGTCAGCTTTATATCCGTGCCCAAGCTGTTTGAGGATGGAGATAAGGATTATTTAGACTGGCTGTTGAAATATAACAGCAACAAGTATAATCCTTTTGCAGTAAGTGCAAATTTGAATCCTGGAGAAACGGCGCCAAAGCCAGTGGTTGAAACTCCGGTACCTGAGCCGACGCCTACTCCAACTCCGACACCTACGCCAAAGCCGACTGCACCAACACCGGCGCCGCCGGCACCCTCCAAAACCTCGGATTTTGCCATCACCTTAAGACCTATATCCTCAGATATACCAACGGTACTGGTTGGAAAGGTAAATGACAAGGGGGCAGGCGCATATGTGTATGCCGACAACACAGATTTTGAGAATGTAGAGATTCAGATTCTGGAAAAAGACGGTAAGCTTTACTATAGATACAAAACAACCAGCGACAGCTATCCTGCAAACTATAGTGATATGACAGTATTTACACCAAAATCTACAGGAATCTTGATAGAAGTACTCAGCACAAAGCGTACGGGCAGCGATGATAAAAGCGGAATTAACCTTACAGTAATCAATAAGAGCAATAAGAAGATAACTGTAAGCATTAAGAATGATGATACAAGCAGAAGTCGTGTAAAAATCAGTTCTACCACCGGAAGTGTGACGGTGAGAAGATAATTTTTACCCTTTTGGGACAAATGAAGCACCTCCTTAATAATATGTATTAAGGGGGTGCTTTTATGGATAATGAGATAAAAAAGGATATCAAAAAGCTGCTGTTATTGGATAGTCTGCTGACATCCACCTATTCTGTTTCAAGAATATTGGATGAAGTGGAGGCTGAATTGGAGGAGCTGATTGGAAAATCAAAAAAGGGCGACTTTCATGTAGAGGATTTGTTTAAGCATAGAAATTTAAAATAAATTTAACAGCTGCTGTTATACATAAAAAACAGTTATCAGCAAAATATATAACTTAGACCAATTTATCATGAAAAGGGGAGCTGATAGTTTGTTTATGGATAACTTTGAGAGATTTGGTGTAACCGCAGACTGGAAAAAGGTACTTCCCGGAATGGTATATGTAGATTTACAGGAGAGCAAAAGCAGAAAAGAAATTTACAATGCATATAATAATGGCGCATCGGTGATATTTACTACACATAATTTTTCGAATCCTGAGCTTCCTGTGATCAAGGTAAATGATGTATATGAAACCATGCTACTGATGCTGAACAAGTATTTTCACAGTCCTCAGGACAAAGTGAAGCTGGTGGCGGTAAGCGGCAGCAATGACAAAGACATCGTGTTGGACTTGCTGCACAAGGTCTTGGGTGAGAAAGGCAAAAATCAGAATTTAAAGGAAAGAAATGATTTTTTGAAATATTTCAGTTCTCTCCACAACATGACAATCGAGGATATGTACGAGCATCTGAATAAAATGGCTTCCACGGGGGAACATTTTATGCCCATGATTGTTGATTATAAGCTGAAGTATTTTAAATTCATCAACAGCTTTAAATTTGATTGTGCGCTCATTACAGGAGTAAACAGCTTTGATATTGATGATCAAAACTATGTATTAAGCAGCATCAGAAGCTTCGCTTCTCAGATACCTGAGAATAAGCCCATTATTGTAAATAATGATGATGATATGGTGCTTAAGGCTTTGGAGGGCAGCAAAAATACCATTGTGATCACTTATGGACTCAATAAAAAAGCGGCAGTGACCGCAACCAGTATAGATGTAAATCAGCAGACAACCTTTAACTATTGTCTGCAGCGAAGCATGACAACAAATAGCGGTAAGCGTCTTGAGCCTTTTGAAATGCCCATAAGCATGAATATACTGGGCAGCAGAAGCATATATAATGCATTGGCAGTGATAACCTGCGCATTATATTATGATGTTGATATTGAACAAATAAAAAGGGCATTGATAAGTTACTTAGCACCCAGTAGAAGGTTCGAAATATCAGATATTCAAGGAGTCACTGTTTTGGACAATTACTGCAGCAGTGCAGGTGATCTTGATAAGACGCTGGAGGGAATACAGGTTTTGAATTACAATAAGCTCAGACTGCTGCTGGCTGTCAATAAAAATGATGGAGAAGAAAGCTGGGCGGATATTGTAAAGTTAATGAGTCAATGGAGCGGTATATTAGGGATCACTGAAGTCATATTATGCGGCTGTCTGGATGTAAATGATAAGAGTATACCCCTTTCAATCCATGATGTCCGAAGGTTGAAAAAAGATCTTAATGAATTTGTACAAATTAAATATTTGGATAAGCTTCAGGATGCCATTGAAAGCATAGCTGAAAATGTAAATGAAGGCGAAATGTTAATTTTAGCAGGCGGAGATGAAATGAACAGTGCAAAGTCTCAGCTTGATCAATTTTTAAAGCTGGAGAAGGCAAAAAAGTCTTTAAACTAAGCAATTGAAAAATGTTGTATAAAAATTTACCAAATGATTCATAATGTCCTGCTTGTATGAATATGTATAGTGTAGATTAAAACTCTAAAAAACACAAGAACAATGAAGGGAGTGGGGTCTACATGACCGACAAAATAAGTGAAAACAATACAGTAACCATTGTTGGAACAGTTAAGTCGAAGCCAGAGTTTAGTCATGAAATGTATGGTGAGGGTTTTTATAACGTTTATCTTGAAGTTCCTAGATTAAGCGACATATCGGACACGTTGCCGATCACAGTATCCGAACGCTTAATGGCAGGTGTGGGCTTGGAGGTAGGAAGCAAGCTGGTGGTTCTGGGTCAGCTAAGGTCCTATAACAAATTGCTGGATGGCAGCAATAAGCTTATTCTCACGATTTTTGCCAGAGATCTGAAGCTGGATGATGAGGAAATCAAGAACCCGAATCAGATATATCTTGACGGATTTATTTGCAAAAAACCCATATACAGAACTACTCCCTTTGGCAGGGAAATTACTGATATGCTGATCGCAGTCAACAGGCCTTATAATAAATCAGATTACATACCCAGCATCGCATGGGGAAGGAATGCAAGGTATTCAGAGAATTTAGCTGTAGGTGATAGAATAAGGGTATGGGGAAGAATCCAAAGCAGAGAATATCAGAAGAAGTTAAGTGAGGAAGAGGTTATAACCAGAACAGCTTATGAGGTATCCATTTCTAAGATGGAAATCGTTGATAAAGACAACAATGTTAGAGAATTTGTAGAAGAAGAGGAACAGGATAACTAATAATGAAGCGCTTTGCGGTATAACGCAGATGCGCTTTTTATTTTAGGCCTTGTTAAAGTTTTGTGTTGATCATTATATAAATATTAAACTTTGTAATTCTGCGATTTGTTGCTTGTCATTCTGAACGTAGTGAAGAATCTTAAGATCTTACCGTCGCTACTCCTTCAGGATGACAATTTAAATAATATAAAAATCAACATAATTATTTAACAGAGCCTTGTTTTATATCGGTTTATGACACCCAATGCTATTAATTAGCAAAATAGTTGTTTGCTTTGAATAAACATTATATAATATATTATTATAAGGTCAGTTAGGGGGAAACAATTTGAAATTTATAGACAGAATTTATGATGGCAAGTATAAATATATATTTATGATATTAATGATAATACTGGGTAGTGCCATTAGCGGTGTTGCATTTAATCTATTCATTATACCAAACAAGCTGCTAAGTGGAGGAATAAGTGGTATTTCGCTTATACTGAATTACCTGTTCAATATCAATACAGGCTTGATGATTTTTATTTTCAACATACCGATTTTTATATTCGGGTATAAGTTTATTGACAAGGAATTTGTGTTTTTAAGTCTCATAGGTATGATCGCTTTTTCTACATGGATAGAGGTATTTTCATTTTTGCAAAACAGTTCATTGGTACAGGATGTAATGCTTTCCAGTATATATGCAGGTGTATTAAATGGAATTGGATTGGGTATTGTTTTAAAGAACAGGGCTTCACAGGGTGGTATCGATATCATCGCAGTCATTATTAAGAAGTATTTTTCCATGAATATAGGAAGTACATCGATGATCATCAATACCTGCATCGTTGTTGCAGCATCTTTTATCACAAACCTGAATCTTGCAATGTATACGTTGATTTCAATGTATGTAGGCTCAACGGTAATGGATAAGATACAGCAGGGCTTCGACAGAAGAAAATCAGTGATGATTATCACCAATAAGGAAAAGCAGGTGGCAGAGGAGGTCTTCAAGAGACTTGTTAGAGGCGTTACCTACTTAGAAGGTGAAGGAGCCTATACCGGGGATAAAAAGAGAGTTATTTACTGTATTGTAAGCTTGAATCAATTGGCAAAGCTTAAGCAGATTGTGAGAGAAGTAGATGAAAATGCATTTATTACTGTAAGCGATACATCTGAGGTAATGGGGCATGGATTTACAAATAGAGGAATATAGAAGGGAGGTGGCTAAATATTGGAAATACTGATACGCAAAGAAAAGCAGAATGACTATGACGAAATTAGGGAAATTATAAAATCTGCATTTAAAGCCATTGAAAAAGATGACAATGATTTCAATGAATGGACTCTGGCAGAAAGAATAAGACAAAGTGAGTATTATATCAATGACTTGTCTCTCGTTGCCGAAATTGACGGTAAAGTAGTCGGTCATATTATGTTTACACCTTTGAAGATAAAGGGAAGCAATGCAAGTTATGAATCCTTGGATTTAGCTCCGGTTTCTGTACATGCAGATTTTCAAAATCAAGGAATTGGAAAGCAACTGGTAAGAGCAGGCATAGAAACTGCAAAAAAATTAGGCTATAAGTCACTTATAGTAATGGGACACCCAAAGTACTATCAGAGCTTTGGTTTCGAGTTGGCCTCAAAATGGAAAATTGGTCTCGACAATAACTTTGACAGCAAATACCTGTTTGCATTAGAGTTGGTTGAAGGAGGACTTGAAGGCGTAAGTGGAGTTGTAGAATACTGTCCTCCCTTTTACAATGAAAAAGGCGAACTTATTTAAAATTGAAATATAAAAGTCATGTACTGCACTGAAATGCAATACATGACTTTTTTTCGTGTTAGCCTCTTAGATCGTCAAGAAGTTTTTTCTTGTCGCCTTCCACTTCGGAAGCCTTCTTAATAGCTCTTGCAGGTATACCGGCAACCACTGTATCCGGTTCAACGTCTCTGGTTACGACTGAGCCTGCCGCTACTACTGAACCCTTGCCGACTCTGACGCCCTCTAGGACGACTGCGTTGGCGCCTACCAATACATTGTCTTCTATGATAACAGGTGCGGCGCTTGGCGGTTCAAGTACCCCGGCCAACACTGCCCCTGCACCTATGTGGCTATTTTTCCCTACCGTTGCCCTAGCCCCTAAGACAGCGTTCATATCAATCATTGTATTCTCACCGATTTCGGCACCAATATTTATGACTGCACCCATCATGACCACAGCGTTCTTATGTATCGTTACCATATCCCGGATGACCGCACCGGGTTCAATTCTAGCCTCAATATGTCTTGTGTCCAGCATAGGTATCGCAGAGTTGCGTCTGTCAAACTCCAAATCAAACTTGTTGATTTTATCCTTATTGGCTTCAAGAAAGGCTTCAACCTCTGTATTCTCACCCATTAGAATCCAAAAGTTGCTTTGTCCGTATTTTTTGATGCTGCCTGTATCAACATCCTCAAGGCTTCCGTCGATATAAGCCTTTACGGGAGTAGCCTTTTTTGCCTGCTTAATATAAGCTGCAATTTTATAAGGATCATTTAAATCTAAATTATTGTTCATTATAACATCTCCTTCAGCATAGATTTCATATCGTATAATCCACTTTTCTTATCTGCTACATAGATTGCTGCTTTTATGGCACCCATACCGAATATATCTCTGGATAAAGCAGTATGTTTAATTTCCACAATTTCATCTTTGCCGGCAAAAAACACAGAGTGCTCACCGGGAATAGTACCGCCTCTTATTGCAGAAATGCCTATTTCGCTGTTTGTTCGTTTTTCTCTTGTTTGGGAGCGGTCATACACAAAATCCATGGTATGATCCAATTGTTCATTTATTTCATTGGCAATCATAAGTGCTGTACCGCTGGGTGCATCCTTTTTCTCATTGTGATGCTTTTCCAGTATTTCGATGTCATAGCCAAAGCCCAGCTTGGAGGCGGCGGTTGTTGCCAGCTCTATCAATACATTGATTCCTAAGGACATATTGGCTGACATAAAAACCGGCACAATTTCTGCTGTTTGCTTTACTTTTTGGTAATCATCAGGAGACAGCCCTGTTGTAGCAAGCACCAAGGCTGTCTCGTTTGCTTTACAGAATTCAAGTAGCTCAGGTATTGCTTCGGGATTTGAAAAGTCAATGACTACATCAATTTTTTCCTTTATATCTTTATAGTCTGTATAGACAGGATAAGAGTTGCTGATTTTATCAGGCTGTCTGGAAATACCTGCAGCAATTATAATATTGTCAAAATTAGCAGCCAGCTTGGTGATAACCTGACCCATTTTTCCATTGCAGCCGCTCATTAGTATATTTATCAATCAATTTACCTCCTAAGCTGGAAGCCATAATCAACAAGTGTCTTCTTCAGATATTCAAGGTTCTTATCTGCCATATCAGTAAGCGGGAGTCTTAATTCCCCAACATTGTAGCCCAGTAAATTCATTGCTGTTTTAACTGGAATAGGATTAACTTCACAGAATAAAGCATCATTAAGAGCTTTTATATCCAGCTGAAGCTTCATCGCTGTTTTTACATCGCCTTCCAGATATTTTACGACCATGTCGTGCATGATTTTGGGATCTATATTGGCAACAACAGAAATAACGCCGATGCCACCCACCGAAAGAAGGGGCACCACTTGGTCATCATTACCTGAATACATACAGAAATCATCATTGCAAAAGGTCCCGATTTCGACAACCTGGCTGATATTTCCGCTGGCTTCCTTAACAGCTACTATATTTTTATGTTTTGACAGAGTCTTCAGTGTATCCGGATTCACATTTAAGCCTGTTCTGCCTGGTACGTTATAAACGATGACAGGGACATTAACTGCATCTGCAATTGCATTAAAATGTGCTATCAAGCCCTTTTGAGTTGTTTTATTGTAGTATGGAGTTACACATAGCAGTGCATCACATCCAACACTTTCTGCATACTTTGAAAGCTGGATGGCGTGGCGGGTGTCGTTGGTGCCTGTGCCTGCGATGACAGGGATTCTTCCTGCAATTTTTTCTACAGTATATTTATAAGCCGCACATTTCTCATCATCTGACATGGTTACGGCTTCGCCTGTTGTACCACAGATGATGATGGCGTCCGTGCCTTGTTCAACATGCCAGTCAAGTAATTCTCCAAGTTTATCGAAATCAACACCATTTTTGTTAAAAGGCGTAACGATAGCAACACCTGAACCTGTAAATAAAGCCATTATACTACCTCCTTAATATTAAAGTAAATGGGTATATTTTATGTTATCTTTTTTTCTGTTCTAAATACACCCAATATATATACATTATATGAAATTATGTCAGGTTTGCTATATTAAACTAATTGCTTTTCTACTAATAATTCAGCAATTTGCACAGCGTTTGTAGCTGCACCCTTTCTAATATTGTCAGACACTACCCACATATTAATACCATAGTCAATAGAATCATCTCTTCTAATTCTTCCGATGAATACTTCATCCTTGCCTGCTGCATCTATTGCCAATGGGTATACATTATGAGCCACATCGTCTTGAATAACAATGCCAGGACTGTTTTTAAGAAGCTCTCTTAATTCATGAAGGTCAAAATCATTATAGAACTCTACATTTACAGATTCAGAGTGACTGTTAAACACAGGTACTCTTACCGTTGTAGCAGTAATCTTAAGGTTTTGATCCCCAATTATTTTTTTAGTTTCCTCAATCATTTTCATTTCTTCTTTGGTGTAGCCGTTTTCTGTAAATACATCGATGTGAGGAAGACAGTTATTCGCGATAGGATGCGCATAGAATTTGTGCGGATTGCCCTTTAAGCCTTCTTCCAAGTCTGTCACACCCTTGACACCGGAGCCTGATACTGCTTGATAAGTAGAGTAAACGATTCTTTTGATTTTATATTTATCATGCAAGGGCTTAAGAGCAACAACTGCTTGTATCGTGGAGCAGTTTGGATTTGCTATGATTCCCTTGTTCCATTCAACATCATTGGGATTTACCTCCGGTACCACCAAAGGGACATCTGCCTTCATTCTCCATGCACTGCTGTTATCCACAACTGTAACCCCTTTGGAGGCTGCAATTGGCGCATATTTCAGGCTTATATCACCGCCTGCTGAGAAGAGTGCAATATCAATATCCTTGTCAAAGGACTGCTCATTAAGCTCTTCCACAATGTATTTCTTACCATTAAATTCGATTTCACTGCCTGCAGATTTAGCTGAGGCGAATACATAGAATTTATCTATAGGAAAATTCCTTTCTTCCAATACTTTCAGAAATGTGTTTCCTACCATACCTGTAGCTCCTACTACTGCAACATTTACCTTTTTCATTTTTTTACCTCCTTTTAGCAATTGATCTATAATAGATTTTGAAAAAATTAAATCATTCTAATTTCTATATTATTATAGCACTATGTAAAAAGTTCATATAATATAAAGTTTATAACTGAATAAATAATAAGTTTTAACTATTTTAATACAATTTTGATACTATGACAACAGTTATATTCATTATCGTTTGAAAAAAATCATATTGTGGTATAAAATCAGATTATAACTCTTAAATTAAGCAGTAAAAATAAATGATTAACTATAAAATGAGGTGGAATTGTGATCAAGATACAAAAGGATATATTGGAGCTGAAACAGCATATTGCAGAGGTAAGGCGGACCTTGCATAAAATACCGGAACCCGGATTGCAAGAAATCGAAACAACTGATTTTATAATAAAGTATTTAACCAAGCTTGACTTGAAAGTAGAGCGAGGAGTTTCGGGAACTGGGGCTATCGCATATCTGAAGGGAACAGAGGGCAGTAAAACCATCGCTTATCGTGCTGATATTGACGCACTATCTGTTGATGAGCAAACAGGTTTGGAATATTGTTCTACAAAGCAGGGCTTTATGCATGCCTGCGGTCATGATGGACATGCGGCAGCACTTTTAGGCTTTGCGCGCTATGCATCCTTGCATCGTGAACGCATAAAAAACAACCTGCTTTTTATATTCCAGCCTGCTGAAGAAGGGCCGGGAGGGGCTGAGCCTATCGTTCAAGCCGGTATATTGGATAAATACAAAGCGGATTATATTTTTGGAATGCATATTTATCCAGAAGTAGAAGAGGGCAAGGCAGCCTGCAGACCTGGTGCCATGATGGCGCAGACCGGTGAGTTTGATATTTTTATTAAGGGAAAAAGTGCTCATGGAGCTATGCCGCACAAGGGCAGCGATGCATTGTTGGCGGCTGCCGCAACGGTGACTGCACTTAATTCCGTTGTAAGCAGAAATGTTGATCCCTTGGAGCCTGCAGTTCTTACCATAGGAAGAATGGAAAGCGGCGAGAGAAGAAACATCATTGCAGGAGATGCAGTATTAGAAGGGACTTTGAGAGCCTTTAACGAGGAAACCTATTCAGCAGTGCGCAATAGATTGATCAATACGGTGAAGCACTTGCCTGAAAGCTTCGAATGTACCGCTGAGCTGGTGATAAGAGATATGTATCCTGCTGTGAACAACAATGAGGATTTATTTGAAGTATTCAAGGCGGCGGTAGGAGAGGATGACCTTGAGGTGATCAAGCCAATGACAATATCAGAGGATTTCTCCTATTATCAAAAAAAGATACCGGGCTTGTTTTTCATGCTGGGCAGTCGAAATGCAGAAAAGGGTTATGTACATCCTTTGCATAGCAACAAGTTTAACTTTAATGAAGAGCTATTATTAACCGGAGTCCAGTTATTCGAAAATATTCGAAAACAATTTGAATAGATTGTAGGGATAGAAGCGGGCAGACACACGGGTCTGCCCCTGCCATTTTTTGGATATTGTGTAGGGGACCACTCATGTGTCGTCCCGCGAATAACACGAAATCCCAAAAACCTTTGTGAAGCTTAGCAAAGGTTTTTTCTCTTTTTTGGCATACTTTTATAAAGCCTCGGCAAGAATACTTTAATGTGATGAAACTGCATAAGGAGGAAATTATGAAGGTAGGTATTCCCAAAGGACTTTTATATTATGACTATCAGCCATTTTTTCATACATTTTTTGAGGAATTGGGAGCTGAGTTAATTGTATCCTCTGATACAAATAAAGATATATTGGACAAAGGCGTCAAGTATTGTGTCGATGAAGCCTGCTTACCAGTTAAGGTTTTTCATGGTCATGTTGCAGAGATAAAGGATCAATGCGATTTGATCGTAATACCAAGAATCATGCAGCTGCGTAAAAGGGAGTTTATTTGCCCTAAGTTCTGCGGCTTGCCCGAAATGGTTATAAACAGTATTCCGGATATGCCAAGAGCAACCATGGCGCCACTATACGCACTGTCTAAGGAAAGGCTATTCCAATGGGCAAAGGTAGTGGGAAAAGAGGTGACTCATAACACCGCAAAGCTGAGCAAAGCTTTTGAAGCCGCTGTTGAATGTCAGTCAAACTATAAAAAAGGCATCGATGATGACAGTTATCCTATAAAAGTGGCATTGTCAGGACATCCCTATAATATCTATGATAATTTCATTAATATGAACATTGTAAATAAGCTTAAAAAGCTGGGCGTGGGTGTAGTAACGGAAGAAGTCATTGATGAAGATATAAAAAATAGAGAGGTTAGCAAGCTCTATAAAAAACCTTTTTGGAGCTTTGCAAGAAACAATTATAGTTTTACTTCCCATATGGCAGATCAGAAGCTTGTAAATGGTATTATATATATTTCCTCCTTTGCCTGTGGAATAGATTCTGTTGTGATTGAGCTCATCAAGCATAATATTGAAGATTTTCCGCTCTTAGTTTTAAAGGTGGATGAGCACACGGGAGAGGCAGGGCTTGATACAAGAATAGAAGCCTTTGTAGATATGCTGGAAAGGAGGCGCAGTTAGCATGAAAATAACTTTTCCCCACATGGGGAATGTGCATTTTGCAGCAAAAGCACTTTTTGAAGATTTGGAGATCGATTATGTAGTTCCCCCTTTCAGCAGCAAAGCATCCCTTGAAATAGGCTCATTTCATTCTGCAGAGGAAATGTGTCTCCCGTTTAAGATTATGATTGGAAACTATATGCATGCCATCGAAGAAGGGGCAGATACAGTGATCATAACTGGAAGCTGCGGACCTTGCAGGTTTGGTGAATATTGTGAGCTGCAGATGAATCTATTGAATAAACTGGGCCATAAGCTTGACTTTATTGTAGTAGACAGCCCGGGGGATATTGGAGTTAAAGAGCTGTTTGCAAGACTGGGTAAGATCTCTTCAAGCAGCAGCATATCCAAGCTGAATAAAATAAGAGCATTGCATCAAGCAACAAAGGTTGTAAGATTGATCGATGGCGTTGAAGCAAAGGCAAGATATCTTGCGGGATTTGAGAAAAATAAAGGTGAATGCAAGAAGCTATTAAATGAATGCAAGCAGGAAGCACAGAATTGTAAAAAAAGCCAAAGCATGCTGGCATTAATGAATGGCTATATGGATAAATTAGACAACGTTGCACTGGACAATGACAAGAATCCCATAAAAATCGCAATCATTGGTGAAATCTATACCGTAATTGAGCCATTTTCAAATCTATACATCGAGGATAAACTGATGGATTATGGTGTATCAACCAAAAGAACACTGTCGCCCAGCTGGTGGCTCAAGAATCTTGTTTTATCCCCTACCAATCTCAATCAATTAGATTTAAAAAGAAAAGCCAAGGAATATTTGCCTTTGATGATTGGAGGGCATGCAAGAGAATGTATTGGAGAAGCGGTATTGGCTCATGATGAAGGCTTTGATGGTGCGATACAGATATTTCCTATGGGTTGTATGCCGGAAATCGTATCAAAAGCGATATTGCCCAAAATTTCCAAGGATAAGGATTTCCCTATTTTGACCCTTGTTGTGGATGAAATGACTGGCGAAGCAGGCTATGTCACTAGAATAGAAGCTTTTGTAGATTTACTTGAAAGGAGAAAGGACAATGTATTATCTAGGTGTTGATGTAGGCTCTGTTAGTACTGATTTGGTGATTTTGGATCAAGATAAGCAGGTAAAAGAAAAACTGTACTTGCGTACAAAGGGTAAACCAATTGCAGCAATACAGGAGGGCTTCAGAGTCTTAATGAATAAATATGAAAAAGCTGAAATTGCAGCTGTAGGGACTACAGGCAGCGGCAGGCAGATTGCTTCTACCTTGGTAGGCGCAGATGCAGTAAAGAACGAGATTACAGCACATGCCGTAGCAGCTTTGGATGCTGATGACGAAGTAAGAACGATTATTGAAATAGGTGGACAGGATTCAAAAATAATCGTCATCAAAAACGGCATAGTAACGGACTTTGCAATGAATACTGTTTGCGCTGCGGGTACGGGATCTTTTTTGGATAGACAGGCAGAACGTTTGGAAATTCCTATTGAAGAATTTGGAGACTATGCCCTGCAAGCAAAAACTACTGTCAGAATTGCCGGAAGGTGTGCTGTTTTTGCAGAGTCCGATATGATACATAAGCAGCAAATGGGATATAATGAAGGTGAAATCATTAGGGGCTTATGTGAGGCTTTGGTGAGAAATTATTTGAACAATGTAGGAAAAGGCAAAGAAATACAAAGCAAGGTATTCTTTCAAGGCGGTGTAGCAGCAAACAAGGGGATGAAGGCTGCTTTTGAAGAAGCCTTAGGAATTACCGTAGCCATACCGGAACATTACAATATGATGGGGGCTATCGGCGCCGCTCTTATTGCTAAAGACAAGGTCGAAAAAACTGGAAGTACAAACTTTAAAGGCTTTGATTTGGCTGAAAGTGTATTCTCTGCCAATAGCTTTGAATGTCAAGGCTGCTCAAATAACTGCGAGGTTGTAAAAATTCAAGAAAATGAAATCGTCATTGGCTGCTTCGGAGATCGCTGCGGCAAGTGGAGCAATAAACTGGCAGTGTAGAGACATGTTTGTTAACCATATAACGATGAAGACCAAATGTTGTAAAAATAGTCAAGCTATGCTAAACTCGAAATGAAAGGAGTGACTAGTATGCAGCTTAGTAAAATTAAAATGACTTTTATTTTTGCTTTAGTTTTAGCTTTATCCATGACATTTACTTCAGCGGTGTATTCTGACTCCAAGGATGGCTGGAAGGGTTATGGGTTATACAATATCAATGCTTCAAAGGTTTCTATCATCAGTGAGGATGTAAATGTTAAACTGTTAAACGACAGACTTGCTTATAATGGAGAATTTTTAATCAGAAATCAAAGCAATAATGTTGTAAAAGCAGTATTGGGCATACCGGTTCAAGGAATTGATAAAATCACTTTGATGGAAAAAAATAGTGTGATCAAGTGGAAAAAAAGAAGCTTTGGCAGCATGCAAAACGAGTTTGCAATGGAAAACAGGGTTCCCAAAGAGGAGTTTTGGTATGTTTACAATCTTACACTGAACCCGGGGGAAACAAAGCTTTTAAATTTGAGTCTTGAGGCAGTACAGCTGCAAGAGGAACAAGGCAGCTACACTTTTACATATTATAATGATAGAAAGTTAGGATTTTCCAATCAAGTAGAGAAAACTTCATTATATATAGATATAGCTGATTTTCAACCCTATAACATTTTATCTGTACAGGGGCTAGACCCCGCTTTATTGGGGGCAAAGGGTGATATTGTGCTGAAGGCAGCATTGGAAAGCACCAATACTGTCTCTATAAAATATATGGATGTTACAAAAGCAGCATTGAATAGGCTGCAAACCAGTGCAATGTACAAGCCTAGGGAAATTGCCTTGACATTTATAGGGAAGAATTATAGCAAAGCATCCTCATTATGCGATGAATATCTGAAAAATCCGATAGATTCAGGAATAAGCCAGGAGGAAATCCTGTTTATCAAGGCGGAAAGCATGAGAAGGCTGCAGAATTATGATAAATATCTGGCTATTGTGGATGCAATGGATTACAGCAAGCTTTATCCATTGGAATTGAAAAATAAAATATTCATGGATAAAATGACAATATATATAGAACAGCGTAACAATAATAAGCTTTTGAACTTGTATGATGAACTGGAACAGGAACCCTCTGAAAGCACACAAATATTAAAGGCCTGGATAGAAAATAGTAGTATTTATGGAGCATCCATGCTGAATAAGAGTAATCTGGAAGAAGTAGTTCAACGAGAAGAACGTGCTGTGGAGAAGGAAATTTCTGAATTAGAACGATGGTATAATCAAGCCATGGAATTCAAATATACACCAATCATCCTATTTGCAGCTGGTTTGTTATTGGGCTTGTTTTTAAGAATATCCAAATCTAAAAAGAAAAGAAAAAAGTCTATGTATATATATAGAATGTAGTGTGAAATACTTAGTTTTTATACCAATTATGGTATAAAGTGAAAAACAATGTTCATAATATCCTTGAAGGAGTGATATTATGAAGAGCAAAAATGAGAAGCTCAAAAAGAAAAAAGAACTGAAGCCTGAAGATATTATGAAGTATGAGATTGCCAATGAGCTGGGCTTGGGAGAAAAGCTTCTCCATGTTGGTTGGGGCGGGCTCACTGCAGAAGAAACAGGGAGGATCGGCGGCATAATAACAAGAAGAAAAAAAGCAATCATGGAGCAGATTAACAACATTAAAATAGAGAAAAAGGCATAGCGACGAGATTCGTCGCTTTAGTTTTTTGTAATCATTCTGAGAACAGCATTCGTTATCATCATATTGTCATCCTGAGGGAGGAAGGACGGAAGGATATTAAGATTCTTCACTACGTTCAGAATGACGAGTATGCTTCATGTAACATGAACCTTGTTGAAGAAAATAATTTTTAACAGCACATCATATATCTAATTAGACGATAAAAAATTGTATATATTTTTGAGTTTTGCTATAATTTATATGCTAAACAGAAATATAAAGCTTAGGCAGGAGGAAAATATGGAAAGTTATTATCATTTAGCGGAATACTACGACCTGCTGATGGATGATGTTGATTATAATAATTGGTGCAGCTTTATTGAAGAAATATTCAATAGCTATGACTGTCAACCAAATCATATATTAGATACAGCCTGTGGTACTGGGAACATAACAATTCCTATGGCAACAAAGGGATACCACCTTTGGGGTGTAGATATTTCGGAAGAAATGCTTACCATAGCAGAAAATAAGGCTAGAAATAAAAAAATCAATATTAAATTTATAAAGCAAAATATGACTGATCTAGCATTAAATAAGAGCTTCGATGCTGTATTATGTATGTGCGACGGGGTAAATTATATTGTAGAAGAAGAAGACTTATTTCATTATTTTCAAGCAGTATATCAATTGATGAATTCTGGAGGGATCTTCATTTTTGATATCAGCAGCAGATATAAGCTAAGCAGCATTCTTGGCGACAATACTTTGTTTCAAGAAAAGGATGACTTCTGCTATATTTGGGAAAATAGCTATTATGAAGAGGAAGAACTGCTGGAAATGCGTTTAAACTTCTTTATACCAAAGCAGGACATGTACAAGCGTATGGAAGAATTTCATGTTCAGAGAGCTTATTCTGAAGAATATCTCACTGCCTTGCTGAAAGAAGCAGGCTTTCAAAATATAAGAAGCTTTGATGATTTAAAATTAAAAAAGCCCCATAGCAAAAGCGAAAGAATATTTTTTGCGGCTCAAAAGCCATAGTAAATAGGAGGACATTATGAAAGATTATTTAATAAGAGGCGCCAGTGAAGATGGTGCAGTTCGATTTTTTGCATGTACAACAACAAATTTAGTGGAGGAAGCAAGAAGAATACATGATTGCTATCCTGTAGCAGCTGCAGCTCTTGGAAGAATGCTGACGGTCGGAAGTATGATGGGTACTATGCTGAAAGCAGACAAGGATATACTTACACTGCAAATCAACGGTAAAGGACCGGCAGGCTCTGTGGTAGCGGTATCTGATAACAGCGGCAATGTAAGAGGCTATATTCATAATCCTCATGTAGAAACTACCTTTAAGCCAAGTGGAAAGCTGGATGTGGGTACTGCAGTGGGCTATGAGGGCAATTTAACGGTTATTAAGGATTTGGGCTTAAAGGAGCCTTATGTAGGTCAAATTCCTATCGTCAGCGGAGAAATAGGAGATGACTTTACGGTTTACTTTGCAAATTCCGAGCAAACACCAACCTCTGTGGGATTAGGTGTATTGGTAGAGCCAGAAGGAAATGTAAGCGCAGCAGGAGGCTTTATTGTTCAGGTAATGCCGGAAGCCTTGAATGAGACGATTGATTTGTTAGAACACAATCTGGCTTATTTGAGACCTATAAGTGACATGGTCAGTGCAGGACTTACTGCAGAAGAGGTTATTGGAGAGGTATTAAAGGGAATTCCATTTAGTGTTCTTGAAAAAAAGGAAATAGGCTATGTATGCAATTGCAACAGAGATAGAATTGAGAGAGCGCTCATCAGCTTAGGAGAAACAGAACTTGTGGATATTATTGAACAGGATGAAAAAGCTGAAATTTCTTGCCATTTCTGCAACAATAAATTTCATTTCAATAAAGAAGATTTAACTACTTTGTTAGCACATGCAAAAAGATAGCAATTCCTTGCATAGGGTGTATATTATTGGCAATAATAACAAAGAAATCACATAAATGCAGCATTTTGCATAAATTAATTGTAGAAGTAAACGAGGTAGAATTAAAAAGCTACAACAAGGAAAATAAATAATGTTGAGTCATAATCGGGAATAATGATAAATGAAGCCTTTTGACTTTTCAGCAGAATTTATATATACTAAGTCTTGTCGTTATTGATGCGAAACAAATTGGGAGCATAGCTCAGCTGGGAGAGCACCTGCCTTACAAGCAGGGGGTCACAGGTTCGATCCCTGTTGTTCCCACCATAAATTCAATAATAGACATGATAATGGCCCGGTAGTTCAGTTGGTTAGAATGCCAGCCTGTCACGCTGGAGGTCGAGGGTTCGAGCCCCTTCCGGGTCGCCATTATAATTTATAAAAATTGTCAGAAGCAAGTAATACGAAGCTTATCACAATTTTAGACTTGCCTTGGTAGCTCAGTCGGTAGAGCAGACCGCTCCATATGGCGGCATAACCAAGTGGTAAGGTAGAGGACTGCAAATCCTTCATCCCCGGTTCAAATCCGGGTGCCGCCTCCAAAATTAAATTTGAGATTAACTTATTGGAAACAATAAGTTTTTTTATTTTTTGTCAATATTTTGAAAGTAACTTGTGGTTGCTATGTCATCCTGAGGAAGGAACGACGGTCGGATCATAAGATTTTTCGCGATGCTCAGAATGACAATGCTGCGCAGTTTAAGATATGATAATAATAAAGCATATCATGGTGTCATTCTGAATGAAATGAAGAATCTATAAAGAATTAGCTTTAAATAAGATTCTTCGCGATACATACAAGACAAAGATTGCGACTTTACATTATAATAAATATAAAAAACGAATTTGAGGAATGATAAATATGAGTTTTGTGCAGAGACCATTTTTACCTGAAAATAAAATAAAAGCAGTCCTTGTAGACTATAGAATAGGAACTGAAGCTTCAGAAGCTCTTGAAAAAGAAGGTATTGAAATCTTAAAGACTGTACCCTGCAAAGAGCTCTACGATGCCATTCAGGGTCATCCTGATATTGTTGTACATCATCTTGGAGGTAATAAGCTGATTGTAGCACCGAACGTTTTTGACATGCTGCAGCCTGTATTCATAAAAAAAGGATTTGCATTGACAAAAGGTGAGACTTGGCTTAATAGAAACTATCCTGAAAACATTGCATATAATGTATTAAGAATAGGTTCATATGCATTCCACAATACAAAGTATACGGATAAAGCAATTAAAGAAGAATTTGAAAAAAATAATATTGATCTTATACATGTTAAGCAAGGTTATACGAAATGTTCTGCCTGTATCGTTGATGAAAGCACCATAATAACATCGGATATGATGTTGGCTAAAACGGTAGAGAAATATGGCATTGAAAGCTTGCTGCTAAAGCCGGGAGGAATTATTCTTCAAGACTTAAACTACGGATTTATCGGTGGTTCCTGCGGCTTGTTAGCTAAAAATACCATGGCTTTTACAGGCAATCTAGATAATATTCAGGATAATTACAAGATTGTTGATTTTTTAAATAGTAAGGGAATTGAAGTAAAAATACTAAGCACAAAGCAAATATTTGATATTGGTTCAATAATACCATTGACCTATTGATTTGCCTAAGTACAGAAGCATTTTAAACTCTGAATACAAGTCGCTATTGAGTAAATACTACATATAAGAAAGGAGTTGAAGAAATGTTTCTTGTTACAATCGGAGCTATTAATTATGCAGAAAACGTAAAAAATTTCATATATAATCAAATGAATAATTTGAAGCAAGAAGGATTTGATATTACCTGCGAACATTACAATATTAACGATAATATATTTATTAAATGCGGCTTAAAGGATAATTTGCTGACAAGACTAACAGATAAGAAAACTTATGAAGAATTTAAATATTGTACTTCTCGCATTATCACAGAAGCTATTCTTAATTATTGGGAAGAAAAGCTTATTAGAAAGATTCTAAAAGACAATTACTTCTATTTAAGCGAAAAGGAAAGAGATGTTATTTGTAAAAATGCGCTGAAGCTTTTACAAGAGGATAAGGGTATACTGCCGGGAGGCTTTTATAAGATTACCAGACGAAATAAGGTTATGAGAGATATATTGGATTACCTTGCCACCAATGATACCATCATTATTGACGGCATCGTCAATTTCAGATTGCACAGCTACATTAAAGAGCTCAGTGAGACCGTAGAAAGAGCAATTGAAATGTTTATTGCAGAACGGGAATATAATGAATTCATCAAGCTGTTAAAGTACTTTGTTGAGATTCAGGAAAGCAAGGTGGATGAATTGCATATTATGCCTGCAGTGGAAGGCAAATACCTGCTGCTGGATGGCAGTCACAATAAAATAAACGGTGAGTTTTTCGAAGAAATCAGAGCAGATATTCGAGAAGGAGATATCAACCATGATGATCTGCTGATAAGCACTTTAATTACAATTTCTCCAAGGAAACTCTATCTGCACAATCTGAACAGCTTTAAGAACAAAGAGCTTGTAAAAACAATTACCAATGTATTCAGCGACAGAATAAGCATCTGTCCAAGCTGCGAAATCTGCAGCAGCAATGCAAACGTGGAATCGAACAACTATAGGATTTAGCTTGTTTTTGTGGTATAATTATGTTAAATACAAAAGCAAGCTGGTGAACAATAGTGTTAAAAATAATTATTATGATAGTTGTTGGAGGCATTATAGGTTGGGTTACAAACGTATTGGCAATTAAAATGCTTTTTCGTCCTATACATCCAATCAAAATACCTCTAACGAATTTTAAAATTCATGGACTGATACCCAGAAGAAGAAGTGAAATTGCCAAGAGTATTGGTGAAGCTGTTGAAAATGAGTTGATAAAAGTAAATGATATAATCGAGCAGCTAGTGACGGATGAAAGCAAAACAGAGGTTCTCGAAGGAATAAGAAAAAGAGTGCTTAAGACTTTGGATTTAAAAATACCATCCTTGATACCGTCTTCCATAAAGCAAAAGCTTCTTGAGTATATAGGAGAGCAAATTGATGTGGAAGCTGCAGGAATACTGGATAGGACCATTGATGACTTAACCAATAAAGCAATTGAAAAGGTGAAGGTCGGGCAAATGGTAGCCGATAAGATTGATGAGTTTGAACTGGAAAAGATTGAAGAGATGATTCTTCAGCTTTCCTCCTTACTACATAAATAACTATTGACATTGAAAATAAAGTGTTATAAAATATGTTCAAATATAGAAAAGGCAATGATAAGGACGAGTAAAGCAATGATGGCTTACAGAGAGGAAATGTCACCGGCTGAAAGCATTTCCAAGTAAATGTGCTTGAAAACCACCTTGTAGCTTTAGGCTGAAATAATAGTAAGCCCTTACGGTGATTACGTTATAATCTTAGAGATCAAACTAGGGTGGAACCGCGAATATACTCTCGCCCCTTTACAGGGACGGGAGTTTTTGTTTTTGCCAAAATAATCAAAAGGAGGAAACTAAAATGATTAAAATAACTTTAAAGGATGGCTCTGTAAAAGAGTACCAAAAGGGAATAACAGTTGAAGAAGTAGTGGCTTCAATCGGAAGTGGACTTCTCAAGGCGTCTATAGCAGCAAAGGTGAATGGAAAGACCGTAGAGCTTTTTCATCCATTGAATGAAGACTGCAGTTTGGAAGTGTTGACTTTTGATGATGCAGAGGGCAAGTGGGCGCTTAGACATACAGGCTCACATACATTGGCACAGGCAGTAAAAAGATTATATCCAAATGTAAAGCTGGCGATTGGACCTGCCATAGACAATGGTTTTTATTATGACTTTGATTCAGATAAGCCTTTCACAGAAGAGGATTTGGCAGCTATAGAAAAGGAAATGGAGAAAATCGTTAAAGAGGATCTTAAGCTTGAACGTTTTGAGCTTCCGCGCAAAGAAGCTTTAGAGCTTGTAGAAAAGCTGGGTGAAAGCTATAAGGTTGAATTGATCAATGACCTGGGAGAAGACCAGACTATTTCCTTCTACAAACAAGGAGAGTTCGTTGACCTTTGCGCCGGTCCGCATGCACCATCCACTGGCAAGCTTAAGGCTGTAAAGCTTCTGAACGTAGCCGGTGCATACTGGAAGGGCAGCGAAAAGAACAAAATGCTGCAAAGAATATATGGAACTGCCTTTGCTAAAAAGAGCCAGTTGGATGAATATCTGCTGATGCTGGAGGAAGCGAAGAAGAGAGATCACAGAAAGCTAGGCAAGGAGCTTGACTTATTCAGTTTGCATGAAGAGGGACCTGGTTTCCCATTCTTCCATCCAAAGGGAATGATTTTAAGAAACATTCTTGAGGATTTCTGGAGAAAAGAGCATAGAAAGAATAAATATCAAGAAATTAAGACACCTATCATATTAGATGAGGAATTATGGCATAGGTCAGGACACTGGGATAAGTACAAAGAAAATATGTATACAACAAAGATTGATGAAGGCGATTATGCATTAAAGCCTATGAATTGCCCAGGTGGAATGCTGATGTATGCGAGAGAAATGCACAGCTACAGAGACTTGCCTTTGAGAATGGGTGAATTGGGATTGGTTCATAGACATGAGCTGGCGGGCGCCCTCCATGGACTAATGAGAGTAAGATGCTTTACTCAAGATGACGCGCATATATTCATGATGCCTTCACAGATCAAAGATGAAATCATAGGCGTTGCAAAGATGATAGATTCCTTCTACAATTTGTTCGGTTTCGAATATCATATGGAGCTTTCAACTAGACCGGAGAAATTCATTGGAACAATAGAATCATGGGATTTGGCTACTGATGCATTAAGGGATGCGCTGGATACACTAGGAAAACCTTATAAGATTAATGAAGGAGACGGCGCCTTCTACGGACCTAAGATAGACTTCCATCTTAGAGACAGCATTGGACGTACTTGGCAGTGCGGAACAATCCAATTGGATATGCAGATGCCTGAGCGCTTTGATCTCACATATGTGGGAGCAGACGGTGAGAAGCACAGACCGGCAATGATACACAGAGTTATATTCGGCAGCATAGAAAGATTTATAGCAATATTAACAGAACACTTTGCCGGGGCCTTCCCAATCTGGTTAGCGCCGGTACAAGTAAAGGTCATGCCAATATCTGAAAGACAAAATGATTATGCAGTTGAAGTGGCAAATAAGCTGGAAGAGCTAAATATCAGAGTAGAGCTTGATAACAGAAATGAAAAAATAGGCTATAAAATCAGAGAAGCTCAGATGCAGAAGATTCCTTACATGCTGGTTGTAGGAGACAAAGAAGTAGAAAACAACGCGGTAGCTGTCAGGGATAGAAAAGAAGGAGACAGAGGCTCCATGAGCTTGGATGAATTTATAAGCAATATCCAAAAGGAAATTAGAGAAAAGATCAATAAATAAGAGATAAAAATACCCTGTTTTCAAATATGGAAACGGGGTATTTTGTAGTTAGAAGGCAATGAAGGGTATCCATTTGATTCTAGCTATACATTAAATAAGAAATTTAATAATGGCTGGAATAATTAGATAAAAATACTTTAGTAGGAGCTTTTTTTATACTATTTTTTTGAATAAAGTGGTAAAATGAATGTTGGAATGCTAATGATGAATAATAACATCCGAATGGAAAAAACATTGCAGCGAAATAAAAACATAAAATGGGAATAAAGTGATAATAAATAGCGAAACCTTATATGCATTTATATAAATAAATAATAAGTGAACAAAATGAAGGGGGAATTGCAAAATGAAATTTGATGAAGCGGTAAGCCGAATGAAAGAAGACATCATCAAAACCACTCAAGAGCTCATAAGGTATAAAAGCGTTGAAACAACACCGGAGCCTGGTGCACCCTTTGGGAGGCCAATGCGAGAATGCTTGGATAGAGCCTTGGAAATTTGTGAAAGCATGGGCTTTAAAACCAAAAATGTTGATGGTTATGCTGGCCATGCAGAATGTGGCGAGGGTGAAGAAATCGTTGCAATTCTTGTTCATTTGGATGTAGTACCGGAGGGGACAGGTTGGAGTGTGGATCCCTATGGAGGTCAAGTAATCGATGGTAAGCTTTTTGGAAGAGGCTCTATAGATGACAAGGGACCTGCGGCAGCTGCAATGTATGCTTTAAAGGCAGTGAAGGATGCAGGGGAAAAGTTCAACAAGAGAGTAAGAATCATATTTGGCTGTGATGAAGAAAGTGGACGTTGGGATTGTATGAAGCACTATTTCCAAAGTGAAGAAATGCCAAGCTGCGGTTTTTCTCCAGATGCGGATTTTCCAATTATAAATAGTGAGAAGGGCATAACAATTTTTGATTTAAACAAGAAATTCGATCAAGCGGAATCGTCAACATGCACAGGAATTAAAGTAAAAACCATCAAAGGCGGCAACAGGCCAAATATGGTGCCGGACTACTGTGAATGCGAGCTGGAGCTGGAGAAGGATTTTGTTGAAATCATTCAAAAGACAATAGACGATATGAAGAAAAAGCAAAATGCAGATATTAAATTACAAATAAACGGGGCAAAATATATAATATCGTCTCATGGAATATCAGCCCATGGCAGTACACCGGAAAAAGGTGTTAATGCGATCTCACAAATGATCGCCTTCCTTGATAAACTGCCTTTATGTGCAGGAGAAAAAGCTGATTATATTAAATTTATAAACAGCAGCATTGGAATGGAGACAGATGGAACAAGCTTTGGACTATATATGGAGGATGAGGTATCCGGGAAGCTTGTATTTAACTTGGGTGTATTTGAGTTAAGTGATGAAGCTGCAACGGCTGTTATCAATATTAGATATCCAGTAACCAAAACAAGAGACGAAGTATATGGGCTCATTGAAAAGAAGACAGCAGAAGCAAGTATTGCATATCATGAAATTACAGGTAAAGCTCCTCTTTATGTGCCGGCAGACAATCCACTGGTACAAAAGCTGAGTGCCGTATATCAAAAAATTACGGGAGAAAAAGCAACCTTGATTTCCATAGGCGGAGGAACCTATTCCAGAGCAATCAAGAATGCAGTTGCTTTTGGACCACTTTTTCCTGGACAGCTGGAGTTAGCGCACCAAAAGGACGAATATATTGGTGTAGATGATCTTATGAAGTGTACCAAGCTGTATGCTGAAGCAATTTCAGAGTTGATTAAATAAGAATTGCACAAAATAGTTTGCACAAGGAATATAATACAATACTATTTAAAATATTATATTGACAAAAACTAGCTATAGTAGTAAACTTAATTAGTAATTGTATTACAAATGCAATTTTGAATGAATTTAATATTTTTATTTAAGTAGAAGATCCACTTCTCACCTTACGATATTGTCTGTAAGGTATATATTGATCGTAGCTTTTACGGCAGGTGGATTTATCTACCTGCCTAAAATATTTTTCGGAGGTGATACGTATAAGCAGCAATAAAGATCTACAAATCAATGAGGAA
>JAQSYD010000047.1 GCA_029256325.1 Clostridia bacterium | reverse complement strand
ATTGAAACGATTGGATTAACAAGATTCAAGAAGCAGAATGGAATATACTCTAATGTTGGAACGCCTAGATAAGTTGACATTGTAGCACCGCAAGTGTTCCATGGAACAAGTGGTGAAGTCAATGTACCAGCATCTTCCAAACATCTTGAAAGGTTTCTTGGAGCCAAGCCTCTCTTATGGTATTCTTCTTTATACATCTTACCAGGAAGAACGATTGAAAGGTATTGGTCACCAGCTAATACGTTTGTGAAAATACTTGTAAATATTGTAGCTGTAACAAGTGAACCTGTGCTCTTTGCAAACTTCAATATTACTTTAGCAATAGCTTCAAGCATACCTGTTTTCTCAAGGATACCACCAAAAGTCAATGCGCACATGATAAGGGATATTGTCCACATCATGCTTTGAAGACCGCCTCTAGTTAATAGATCGTCTAGTATTACATTGCCTGTTTCTGAAGTATATCCGTTTTGCATTGCATTGAATACATCACCAACGGATGCACCTTGGAATATCATAGCTGCAAGTCCGCCAAGCAATGTACCTAAGAACAAGCCTGGTATTGCAGGAACCTTCATAGCAACCAAAACGATTACTATAACTGGTACGATTAATAACAATGGGTTAATGCTGAAGTTTTGACTCATAAGATCAAGTAATTCATTAATTACTGCTGTGTCAAGTTCTTTGCCTGCAAATCCGAAGCCTAAGAATATAAAGCCAGCAGCTGCGATTAAATAACTTGTACCAGTTGTATAGAACATGTGTTTTATATGGTCAAACAGATTTGCACCTGACATAGCTGGTGCCAGGTTAGTTGTGTCTGAAAGTGGTGACATCTTGTCTCCAAAATATGCACCGGAAATAACTGCGCCTGCGCACATTGCTGGGTTGATTCCAAGACCTGTGCCAACGCCCATTAGAGCGATACCAACCGTACCTGCTGTAGTCCATGAGCTACCTGTTGCCAGGGATACTATAGAGCAAAGTATAAGTGTAGCAACAAGGAAAATACCAGGTGAAAGTACTTGTAGTCCGTAGTAAATTAATGTTGGAACTATACCGCCTTGTATCCAAGTACCTATAATCATACCGATAATTGCTAGAATAATAATTGCTTGCATTGTACCTGCAATACTGGATATAATACCTTCTTCAACTTCAGACCATGTATAACCTAGTCTGTATACTGCTACCACTGCAGCTATAAGTGCACCAAGTACCAATGGAATGTGAACTTCACCTTCTACACCGAAAAATGGGAGAACGGTGTACATTAGGATTGCAATAGTACCAACTACTGGTATCAATGCTTCCCAAAGCTTTGCTTCTCTTTTCTTTTTAATTTTTGTTGTCATTGAAGTACCCCCTTTTGTTTATATTTTTATTGCAACATTACTAGCTATTCAATAATATGTTTAAAAATTAATAATTATACTTTAGGACATATATTTATGAGTAAATCTAGTTATTTGCAATAAAACACTTAACAAAAATATAACACAATATCTACAAAAAGTGTACGATAATTTGTTACATATATGTAAATAAAAGGTAATAAATTATATAATAAAGTAGGCATATTTCTTAATTCAAATGCCAGAATACCAATGATGCACTGGAATTGCTTGTTTTAGAAAACACAGCTAATGGAAAATATAACAACTTAGTTAAAAAAATAACACTTCAAAATCACACAAATATTCAAACTTTTTAGATTTTGATAAGATATTCACAACTGGCATTATAAAGACCATAGAATTTACTCGGAAGTAAATCCTATGGTCAAGGTTAACTTATAATTTTAAACTACTCTAATAGCAAATTCAGGACATACAGGTGTACAGTATCCGCAGGTTAAGCAAATATTTGCATCTATGCAAGCTTTGCTTTCGGAATCAAAGCTTATGGCGTTGTTAGGACATTCAGTAATACATTTACCGCAGCTTTTACACAGATAACTATTTACCAATGCCCTTTTATCATCTGCTGTATGGAAGAGTAGTTCCTCCGTTTGTTTTCCACTGAAAAAATCCACATTGTATTCAACCTCTGCCAGACTAGTCATTCCTAATGCGATGGAATGATAATCTTCAATGCTTCTCGCATATTCCATTGCCTTATGATAATTTTTTATAAGACTTCCACCGGCTAAGACTTTCATAAGATATACACCTTTGCCGACGCTATGTAACTTTTTGATCGCTTGAACCATTTCTTCTTTTGTACCATCTATAAGTCCTGTACCGTTCATATTTATGATAGGAAAAACTACATCTATTAAATCATTTTCTGCTGCAATATTAGCAACCGCTGTACTATGGGTAGAGATGCCGATGGCTTTTATTTTGCCTTTGCTTTTCATGTCTACCAGGCATTTCAATGCATCTGCAAATATCTCGAATGCATTGGCGCCTTCTCTAGCTCCGTGAAGGTGAAAGATATCAATGTAGTCAACATCAAGAGCTTGTAATGCCTCGTTAACAGCAGCTTCCATTTCTTCATAGCTTTTCTTGTTGGATTTTGAAGCAATAATAGGTCTTATGCCTGTGTTTTTCATGGCTATTGCTATAGGTTCATAGGTTTTATATATTTGTGCAGTATCAATAAAATTAACGCCCTTTTTTAAGGCAAGTTCAATAATCTCTGCGGACTCTTCAACAGTTAGATTTTTCTGCAAAGGTCCCATTGGAAGAGCACCAAAGCATAGCTCAGTGACTTCTAATTTAGTTTTACCTAAAAGTCTTTTTTTCACAAGTTTCACCCCGTTATCATATTATTCTACATATAGCTTATTATAAAAGATGATTAAATTCAATCTTACGACATTATATAAAAGTAATAAATGGGTAGATTAATACTATATTTTAAATTTGTTCATCTTTAAGACTGCTGCATAAAGGATATTTTCAAATCTCATAGAATAAATTATAATAGTAAATAGTAAAATTTGCATAAATAATTCATTTAGCATAAATTTAGGGAGGGAATTTAATGAACTTAATTGAGTACTTAAAACAACAAACGGCAATTCCGGAATCTAAAGCTGATAAGTTTATTACGCTTTTGGAGAAGTATGATGAAAACGATGTTCTTTATGAAACGGCTATTAATGATATAGACCTGACCAATGAAGAATATGAGGAACTATTCGAAGAGCTGGAAAGGGAAAACTATGTCGATTCTATCTTCATAATAAAGTGTCCGTTCTGTGACACATTAGGAAATACTTATGTTGAAAAATTCGATATTCCTGAATTCGACGAATGCAGATTTTGTCATAATGAATTTAACCATAGAGAAAACTATGAAACTGCCTACAGAATTTATTTCAACTATCAAAAGAAGATAGATGTACTAACTGATTTAAGTGAGAAAATCAATTACAATCAGGAGAGAATATTTGAAATAAGTGATGAAATAAGAGAATTAGAAGATAAGAGAAAAGCTATACAGTCAGAAAACATTAAATTTGCTACATTAAGAAACGAGCTTTTGGTTGACAAAAGCGAGAGCAAGATGTACAACAAAGTAGCAGAAAAATATAGAAATCAAAAGGTAAAATACATAGGCACATTACTTTATATGAAAAAATGTGTAATCACCTGTTTGAAATGTGATGAAGCATATGAGCTATTCCAGATTGACAATCAATATATTGGGGTATGCTCAAAGTGCCATAATGAAATCGGTTTAAATTTTAATAAGATGTAATAAAAAAACAAACGACGGTGTTCACCGTCGTTTGTTTTTTGGGGTAGAATTTTGGGATTACCATCTATAGCATATTCCCAAAGCCTTTGGTCCAAGATGTGAGCCTACAACAGGACCTAGTTCACTTAAAGTAACTTCGGCATTTGGAAACTTGTCTTGCAATATGTTTTTTACTTCTTCTGCCTCCTCAAGATTTTGTATTTGTGCAATGCTTATTCTTTTTACCTCTTGAGGTATATTAGAAATCATGGCTTCAATAGCTTTACTTTTTCCTCTTACCTTATCTATAGGTTCAAGCTTGCCATCAATTAATGCAATTATGGGCTTTATACTGAGAAGTGTTCCAATAAATGCTTGGGTTGAGCCTAAGCGTCCACCTCTCTTAAGGTATTCTAAAGTACCTACGGTCAAATTGATGCGCATATTTTTCTTTTCCTTATTAATAAGGTCTACAATCTCATCTCTAGATTTGCCATCAAGGCTTAGTTGATTGGCCTGTTCTACCAGAAACTTCAGGTTTGGTCCGGCAGCTTCTGAATCAATTACAGTTACACGATCAGTTTCACACATTTGAACTGCAGCCATAGCACTGTTGTATGTGCCGCTGAGCTTTGAGGATATTACAATGGCGATTACTTCTTGACCATTGTCTAAAGCTGGTTTAAAAACATTGTAAAAGGCTTGTATGGATGGCTGAGAAGTAGTAGGGAAGTCTTCGGAGGCTTTTAACTTCTCGTAAAAGCTGTCAAATTCACCGGGAAAGCCTTCATTTGTTACAGTTCCCTGAAAAATAACAGACAAGGGTACTGAAGCAATATCATTTGTGTTTAAATATTCCTTTGTAATATATGCAGTGCTGTCTGTCACGATTTTTACTCTTGCCATATGAACCCCACCTTTATATTTATTATAAGGATATTATACCAAGTGCTAATATCAAGTGCAAATATAATTTCTCCAAAATACCCCTAAAATCGATTTTTTTATGCGAAATATATAATATAAAACAAAGGGGAGTGGAGATAATGAAAAAAATATTAGCAATTGTATTAACACTGAGCATGCTTATATCTGTACCAGTATTCGCGGATACAAGCAGTACAACTCAAACACCAGCAACAGAACAAACAACTACAGCAGAACCGACTTCAGACACAACAACTACGGATGCAACAGAAACAACAACGACTGATGTTACAGAAACAACAACAGCTACTGATGAAGCAGCCACTACTGAAACAGCAGAAGGAAGCATCGTTACAACAGTTTCCGCTACAGCAGACGCTGGTATTACACCAGACAGCGCATTTTACGCATTGGACAAGCTTATTGAAGAAATACAGCTTGCACTCATAACAGATACAGTAAAGGAAGCAGAAGCTCTTGCTGAAATTGCACAAGAAAGATTAGCTGAAAGTAACGAAATGGCAGATAAGGAAGATGTAGAGCTTACTCAAAAAGCTTTAGATGAATATAAGGTTAAGCTTGAAAAAGCCGTTGAATTAATTGAAGCAGCTATGGAAGAAGGCAAAGCAGTTGCAGAAATTATGGAAAACATCAATGATGCAAACCTAAATGATGCAGCGGTTGTAGAGAAGATTTTGGCTAGCATTCCTGAAGAGTTCAGAGATGAAGTTAAAGCTGAAATAGAAGAAATTGCGGCAGCAGCAGAAGCAGCAAATGATACAGCACAGGTAATAGAGAATGAAGAAGAAGAAGAAAACAGCGTTAAGCTTGAAATAACATTAAAGTTAATTGAAGAAATGGTTGATGATTCTGCACTTGTTGCGAAGATCACTGAAGCTGGTCTTAATACTAGACAAATAACTGCATTAATATCTTTATCAGAGCAATCTGAAAAGCCACTGGCAGAAGTGATAGACTTATTTATTGCAAACGAAAATGGAATTGGAGCTACAGTAAAAGAGCTTGGCTTAAACACAAAGGATGCACTAAAGGGTATCAACGGTTCCTTTAAAGATACAAAAGCAACTATAAAGAATGCTTTTAAAGAAGCAATAAAGGTAGTTGAAGAAGAAGAGCAGGAAGAAGTAGAAGAAGTTGTTGCAAACAGCATAACAGCTCCTACAACAACTACTGAAGAAGTTAAGGCAGTTAAAGAAAAGCTAGAAAAAGTAGTTAAAGAAGCAAAAGAGCAAGTAGAAGCAATCGCTGCTGAAAAAGAAGTAGAAAAAGCAGAAAAAGTTTTAGAAAAAGCAACTGAAAAAGTAGAAAAGGTTTTAGAAAAGGCAACTGAAAAAGCAGAAAAGGCTTTAGAGCAAGAAAAGAAGGACGCAGAAAAAGCTGTTAAAGATGCAAATGATGACAATGATGAAGAAGAAGAAGAAGTAGAAGATGAAGATGATGACAAAGAAGACAGCGTAAAAGAAAGCAAAGGCAAATCAAATAAGAAGAACTAGACATCAATAAAAAGGCTCCGAAAGGAGCCTTTTTATATCCTGTTTTTTTGGTGCCAGGCACCACGGATTCAGGATTTCGCTTAAATAAATAAAGGTAGACATTACGTCTACCTTTTCTTTTGCCTATAAATATCTTCTTGCCCCTATATATCTGCTTTTATAATATGCTGTGTCTAAATCAGTTACTATAACACTGCCACCGCTGGAACTGGCGTGTATAAATTTGTTATCGCCGATATATATTCCTACGTGACTGGCACCTTTTTTATACGTTGTGAAGAAGACTGCATCACCAAGCTGTAAATCAGCTTTGGCAACCTTTGTTCCAATACTAAACTGATCGTCTGCGCCATGGCCTAACTTAATATCAAAATTCTTGAAGATATATAATACGTATCCTGAACAGTCAAAGCTTTTGCCATTTGATGCGCCCCATCTGTAAGGGGCTCCCAAGAACTTCTTTGCATAGGTTACAATATCATTTCCTAATTCAGTTCTGGCATTGCTTCTGCTAGTGGTTTGTGTATCAGCAGCTGTGTTTAACTTAATCAGTGTTGCTTTATCGATTATCCCTGTCGCTTCAAGGCTGTTTGCTGTCTGAAATTTTGCAACTGCTTCTTTAGTAGCTTCATCAAAGTTCGATGTTGGTTCGCCGGCATAATGCTTTAATTGAAATAGTTTTTGTTGAACCGTCTTTACCAGCTCACCGGTATCACCGATTTGCAGTTGCGTGAAGCCTTCCGGAATTAAGTTCTTTTGTTTTATTTTAATATTGATTGAAGTGAGCGTTTTTTCACCGGCAACTCCATCAGCGGTTAAGCCTATGCTTTGCTGAAACTTTATAACTGCTTCTTCTGTTTTGGGTCCAAAGTAATTGGTAAAATCCTTTTCGGTAAAGAAGCCAAGCTCCTTCAATTTTTCCTGCAATTCTATAACGTCTGTGCTATTCATGCCTTTTTTTAATGTTGTATCACCGAAATCTGCGAATACGCTGCTTGGTATAAGTATGAAAGAAAGTAACAACACTAGGTATATCAAGTACCTGATTTTGTGCTTCAATAATTACACCTCCGTTATATTCATTATTTGTAATGATTCCAAAATTATACATTACAAGCAATATATACTCTATTATACAACAGTTGTCCTCAAATTTAAATAAGCCTTTAATAGAAATAGGACAAAATATCCTTTTATTCCTCTTCTTCAGCCGCTTTTTGGTACTTTTCCTTATTTTCTTCAATTATAGGAAGAATTCTTTGCAGTTCCTCATTGTGGAGCCTAATAAGCTGATTTATATTGTCTTCCATTTCGATTCGGTTATCAATATATCTGAATTTAAAGATCCATCTAGGATTAAATTCTCCCGAGCCATCCAGAATTTCTTCAACCAATCCTTCGAAAAGCTCTTCATTATATAAATCATAGATGCCGTAATACTGCCAATCCTCAACGTCTTTTGTAGTTAATGTAAGGTAAACAAAGGGCTCTTCTTCCTCCATAAAATATGCACCTTCAATAAGCTCCATTCCCTCCCTGAGGGTGAAGGAATCGATGGTATCAGTCAACATATTGCTTTCTTTATCCCTTTTCATTAGAACTAGTACATTATAATTATCCAAGATAAAACCTCCTGTGAAGTGATATAATAGTCTCGTGTATTTAATTAATTTTACCTATAATAGCATTTTAATGCAAGGATATTAATTATATACAAAACATGTAGAATGGATGGTAAGAAAATGAAGATAAATAACCAGGTCGTCAAAGGAAGCTTTGTAAAACGATTGAACAGGTTTGAGGCAATTGTCGATATACAAGGTGAAGCGAATCTAGTACATGTACCAAATACCGGTCGCTGCAGAGAGCTTTTGTTTGAGGGGGCAGTGGTATTGCTGGAAAAAAGGGATGGAAAGCATAGGAAGACAGCCTACGAGCTTATTATGGTATATAAGAATCAAGACCTTATCTCTATTGATTCGCAACTTCCCAATAAGCTTGCTGAAGAAGCCTTGAGAAATAATGTGATCAAGGAATTGCAGGATTACGATTATATAAAAAGAGAAGCTGTGTTTGGAGACAGCAGGTTTGATTTGTACATGGAGAAAAAGGGTGAAAAGGCTTTTGTTGAAGTAAAGGGTGTTACCCTAGAGGTGGATGCAGTAGCAAAGTTTCCAGATGCACCAACGGAACGAGGAACAAAACATATTTATGAGCTCATTAAAGCGAAACAGGAAGGTTATAGAGCTTGCGTGCTGTTTGTGGTACAGTTGGATTTTGCGGAATACTTTATACCCAATTCAGTTATGGATCCGAAATTTTCAGAGGCCTTGTCTGCAGCAAAGGCAGCTGGTGTTGAAATATATGCATACAGCTGTCAGGTTAAAGAAGAGGAAGTGAGTTTATATAAACCTATGGAGGTACGATTGTAGCACGGTGTACTTCATACCAAATTTTGTGCTACAATATAATGAAATGTTGTGAGCAAAGGAGTGTAAAGATGAAATACAAATATATACTTTTTGATTTGGATGGAACCTTAATCGACACAAATCAGCTAATCATTGATTCTTTTAAGCACACTTATAAAATGCATTTGGATAGGGATATTGAGGATAAAGAAATCGTGCAGTACTTTGGAGAACCCTTAATAACAACCCTGCGCAGATATTCACCAGAAAATGCTGAGGTGCTTTATGATACTTTTATTCATTACAATGAAAGTATACATGACAACAGCGTGAGTATTTGCTGTAATATAGAGGAGTGTTTGAAGCAGCTGAAGGATATGGGGTGTGTGTTGGCAGTGGTTACTTCTAAAAGATATAAGATGGCACATAGAGGTTTGGAGCTATTTGACATTCTGAAATACTTCTCTGCGCTGATAACCGTTGATGATACAGAACACCATAAGCCTCACCCAGAACCGGTGTTAAAGGCTTTGGAAAAATTGGGAGCGCTACCAGAAGAAGCGATTATGATTGGGGACAGCATATTTGATATACAATGTGCTCATAACGCAGGAGTCAAAGCAATACAAGTTACGTGGGGAGCCGCATTAGATCATCTGGAGCAGGAAAAACCTGATTATTTGGTAGATGATGCACTGGAAATAGTAGATATCGTAATGGGGGAAAGTACCCAAAATACTTCTGAACCTGTTGAAACAACTCTTCTTATGACCGCCAAGGACGAACTGCAGGCAAACATTGTTGAATCTCTGTTGAAAGCATATGGGATTCCAATGCGCAGAGTCTATAAGGGGAATGATACCTTTGGCAGAATTGTTATGGGTCTTACTGTCAACGGGATTGATTTGCATGTACCGAAAAGCGCTTTGGAAGAGGCAAAGGGTATTATTGAAAATGAAATGCCTTTAGAAGAAGATTTGGAAATGGAAGAGATTGAAGAAGCGCAAGACAGTGAGGAGCATGAGGAATCACCGGACCAGCTGTTGGAAAAATATGATAGAAAAAGAAGATTTAGAGCAGGGCTTATATTGCTGTTCTTTATACCCGGTTTTGTCCTAGTGGCTGGTATTGCAATATTTTGGATATTAAGATTATTGATGTAATAGTGAAACCTAATATTTGAATATAATAAGTGGGTGAGAAGATGAAAAAAGTAGAAATCAATAAGTTTGGTTTGGGAAGTGTTTTCAAAGTTATGCTTTACCTGCTGATCATACCCATAATTCTTTGCTTTATTATTGGCATGGTTATGCTCTTAGCTGGTATTGCAACAAAAGCCTATGAGTTTGTGGGCATAGGGATACTAGTGGCTATAGGATATCCTGTATTTTTTATATTGGTATATGGGATGTTTGGGACACTTATGGCGCTCTTATATAATTGGTTAGCAGGAAAATTCGGTGGTTTGGAGTTAACAATAAGAGAAATGGATGAAAATGTAAATACATCTGTTAATTCTGGCGATGGGCAGTAATTTAGACTACAAGGTGATTATATGTTTATACTAAAAACCAACAGATTAATAATAAGGGATCATATCTATGAGGATTTAAATTCCATGCACAGGCTTTTGTCTGATCCTAAAGCGATGTATTTTATACAGGATCTGCAGACATACTCTATGAGTGAGACCTTTCAAAATCTAAAGACGGCAATTGAAGCTGTTGATGAGTTTGAGCGGACAAAATATTTCTTTCGGATTGAATTGAGAGACGGTACATATGTAGGCGAAATAGGGTTTACAGTAGTATTAAGCACACCAATAGGCAAGACTGTTGAACTAGGTTACTTCATATTACCGCAGTATTGGAGACAGGGCATTACAACGGAAGCGGCAGCCGCGGTAATAAGGTTTGCCTTTGAGGACTTAAACATAATAAAGGTTGAAGCAGGCTGCATAAAAGATAACAGAGGATCAGAAAGTGTTATGCAGAAGCTTGGAATGGTTAAAGAAGCGGATTATAGGATGAAGGTATGGCACAATAACTGTTTGAAAGACCGGGTAGAGTATAGAGTTACAAAGGAAGAATGGTTAGAAATAAATAAACTGAGATAAATGTAAGGTAATTGCAGTCAAAAGGGATATACGCAGCTTAGTACTTAGTGATCGTGTTAGGGAGCTAAAAAACAGTGAGGTGCTGTGAATGGGGAGACTTACAATTAGAAAAAAAACGAACAGAAGGAAAGTAAAAGTGCCCTATGACGCAGAACTGAATGAACTAAAAGAATGGCAAAGCAATATGTATAACCCGGGACATTATATAGGGACAGGTAAAGTGCCTTATCCCATGAAAAACTTAGCAAAACGCCGTGAACTAAAGTGGGCATATTTGCTTTCATTACTGATACCACTGGGCATAGGGCTAATTTTCATGGATTTAGTTTGGTTTCAGGTTATTCCTGCTATATTAGTGATAGCAGTTCTCATTTTTATTATATGGGACAGTAGAAGAGTGATAAAAAAGAAATATAGAAATAAAAGGTAGTGATTTATGATGGATGCAAAAGATGCAGCTCAATCGCAAAATGCATGGAATGAAGAACCCTATGAAGCTTGGGTGGAGCGTTTTGGAGCACCTAGGCCGGCAGCGGAAAAACTGAAGAAAAATCCCGCTACAAAGCTTTACCCAATCATACAGCATTTTGGTGATGTAAAAGGTAAAAGGATAATGAATCTAATGGGCTCCAATGGAATAAAAGCTGTCGCACTGGCATTATTGGGGGCTAAAGCTGCTGTAATAGATATATCACAAGGTAATGCCAAATATGCCAGGGAGTTAGCTGAAGAAGCGAATGTTGATATAAAATTTATAGTTTGTGATGTGCTTGAAATACCAAAAGAAGAATTGTATCCCCAATATGATATCGTGTTCGCAGAATTGGGCATCCTTCATTACTTTGTGGACTTAAAGCCTTTTTTTGATACTGCATATAAATTGCTAAACAATGGTGGACGTTTTGTATTGAGAGATTTTCACCCCATATCTACAAAGCTGATATCCTCTAGAGGAACTACTGCTAAGGTACGAAAGCATAAGGTGGATGGGGATTATTTTGACACAAGCTTAGAAGAAAAAGAAGTTTCCTTTGCAAAATATTTGTCTGAGGGTATTGTTAATGAAACACGAAAGGTCTATTGGAGGCGATGGACCTTAGGAGAAGTGGTTACTGCAATTGCACAAGCAGGATTTATGATTCAGCTGCTGCAGGAGGAGCCAAATTTGTCTTCAGAGGTGTTTGACAAAGGCATACCAAAAACTTACACGATTGTTGCGGATAAATTGTAAATTATGAGGGTATACACATAGGTACACCCTTACCATATTTTACTTATAAGTTAAGGGCAGACCTGTATGTCTGCCCTCTTTCTTATCTCATTTTATTGAGTTTTTTTTCTAGCCAGTTGACGGACAAGTACATTAAGGCTGCTGCAATTGCTAAAATCAATACACTGGTCATAACCAAGTCCATCTTGAACACCTGACCACCGTATATGATCAAATATCCCAATCCTGCTCTGGACACTAGGAATTCTCCTACAATAACACCTACCAAAGATAGCCCAACGTTGATTTTCAACACAGATATGATTGCAGGTATACTGGAAGGCAGTACTACCTTGCTTAAAATTTGAAGCTTGGTTGCGCCAAGTGTAGTAAGCAGCTTAACCTTGTCTTCATCACAGGACTTAAAAGCTAAATAAACGTTTAAAATTGTTACAATGATTGATGTAAGCAATGCCATTACAATAATGGAACTGGTCGTACCCCCGATCCAAACAAGGATAATAGGTCCAAGGGCTGTCTTAGGGAGCGCGTTCAATACAACCAGATAAGGGTCCAGCACCTTGGCTACAAAATCTGACCACCAAAGTATGATTGCAATGATCGTTCCTAAAATTGTACCGGAGAGAAAACCAATGATAGTCTCCAAAACTGTGATGCCTGTATGCAAAAATATAGAGCCATCTGATGTAAGGCTGATTACGGTTTTTATAACCCGTGAGGGTTGACTCATAATAAAGGGGTCAATCCATTTAAAATATGCTGCTATTTCCCAAAGTGCAAAAAAAGCAATAAATATTGATATTTGAGAAAAAGCAATAGAAGTTTTTCGTATTTTGTGTTTTTGCAGATATACTTGATGTTCTTTTGAGGCTTCTACTTTATACATGTACATCCAGCTCCTTCCATATTTTGTTGAAATAATGTCTAAATTCAGGAGCTTCTCTACATGAGATGGGTGTTCGTTTGTCACATGTCAAAAAGATTTCATGGATATTTTTGACTTCTGCCGGTCTATTGGTTAATACAATGATACGTTCTGAGCATGCAACCGCTTCAGAAATATCATGAGTAACTAAAATAGCTGTTTTGCGCTCTTTTTTTATGATCAGCCAAATTTCCTCAGATATTGCCAGACGTGTTTGGTAATCTAAGGCAGAAAAAGGTTCATCTAACAGTAGAATGTCAGGATTTGTTGCTAGGGTTCGTATCAAAGCGGCTCTTTGTCTCATACCACCGGAAAGTTGCTTTGGATAATGATGCTTGAAGTCTGCTAGTCCATATTCATCAAGCAGGTGCTCAACATAAGCTTGAGACTCTTTTGTCAGCTTCTTTTGGATTTCCAGCCCCAAAGTGGCGTTCTTGATAATAGTTCTCCAACCAAAAAGATGATCCTTTTGGAGCATATATCCAACATTGCTGGAAGGTCCTGCAACTGGCTCACCATTAACCAGAATACTGCCGGAGGTAGGCTTTAGTATACCGGATATCAAGGATAGCAGTGTAGATTTGCCACAGCCGCTAGGGCCTACAATGCTTACTGTTTCTCCATTGTTGATATCCAGTGACAGATTTCTGATGGCTTGTGTCTCACCACTTAAAGTATGGTAGTTCATAGACACATTTTTTATCTCAACTACCTTATCCACCATCATACCTCCTTATATAACATTTATATAACATACTATTCTACGGTAATAATATTGGTGAATATATTTGAAAACTAAGAAGGAAAAATGTATAGTGTAAATATGGGTAAATTTAATGATGAAGCAAAAATAATGAGGTGTTTTATGAAAGCATATATCAATGCAAAAATATATACTTTGGATGCAAACAACCCTGAAGCAGGCTACTTGGTAGAAAAGAACGGAAGGATCGTTGAGACAGGCAGGAACTTTGAAAAAAGTGAATATGCAGGCATTTTAGCTCGAGAAAATGTCATTGATTTGGAAGGCAGCATTGTAACTCCTGCCTTTTGGGAATCACATCTGCATATCGTTGATGGCATTAGAAGCTTGGTGGAACTAAATTTGCGCAGTATAAACTCACTGGAGGAGTTAAAGGCAGCCATAGAGAGCTATGCTTCCAGAATTAAAAATAGTGATTGGATAATAGGTCATGGCTGGGATGAAGAAAAGCTTTTTGGAGGCAGCTTCCCGGATCGTCAACTGCTGGACAAACTGCATAGCCAACAACCAATGATGTTGATTCGAATGGATGGACACTCGCTATGCTTGAATACAAAGGCTATAGAATTAATGAAAATAGATGAGATGACACCGGGTAGTGAAATTCCTTTTGACGAAGAGGGGAAATCAACAGGCATGCTTTATGAGAATGCCGCTGGCAGAGTGACACAGGAAGTTATAGAAAGCTTTTCGGAGGAATATATAGAGAAGCTGGTTCTATACGCGCAAGAACTATTTTTGAAGAATGGAATTTCTTCAGTCAATGATATATGTACTACTTATGGCAGGTACTTTGATATTTATAGGAAGTTGCAAAAAAGTGGAAAGCTGAAGCTGAGAATAACCACAGCACCTTATGGCATGAGTGAAGAATCTTTGGAGGATTTTGATGCTCGCAAGGGGGATGAAACAGACAGACTTAGGATTGCAGCACCAAAGTTCTTTATGGATGGCAGCTTTGGTTCTAGAACAGCTTTGCTTATGAACGAATATGCGGATGCAGCAGGCAATTATGGATTGCAGCTGATAGAAAGAGAACAGCTTAAGGAACTTATTATACAAAATGAAACAATAAATCAACCAATTACCATTCATGCAATTGGAGACAAAGCTGTTCATATCATATTGGATTGCATTGAGGAAACAAGGGTTCATAATCATAGAGATATTAGACATAGAATTGAGCATATCCAGATAGTACAAGATCGGGATATTAAGCGGTTTAGCAAGCTGGATGTTACAGCATCCTTCCAACCGGTGTTTCTTTATGAAAAAGAGCTTACGGAATCAAGACTGGGATTAGAAAGATTTTCTATGATCTATAGATTTAAAAGCTTCATTGAAAATGGAGTAAATGTAATTCTGAACAGCGATTTCCCTTATGGCGGCGGAAATATGCCCCTGAAAAAGGATGGAAGCAAATATATAGGCTTTGAGCCAATTCTGGCAATACATGCTGCCAGCTACAAGCAGCTTAATGAACCTGAAACCATAGAACCACTGCAAGCACTTCGCTGCTATACAACAAATGCAGCATTTGCCAATTATAGAGAAAAAGAGTTGGGTAAACTGGCAAACGGCTATTTTGCAGATTTTATTGTGCTTTCTGAGGATATATTGAAATGCAGCCCGGAAGAGCTTTTGCAAGCTGAGGTTTTAAAGACCGTGGTAAATGGTGAAGTTCTGTATCAAAAATAAAGCAGCTTTTGGCTGCTTTATTTCATGCTTATTGCACTATGTGGGCAATAATTGACACATTTGCCGCAGCCAATGCATTTTTCATGATCGATTTCTATTTTGCCGCTGAACATACCTTCTTTAACAAATTTTATAGCACCAACGGGGCAAACTCTTTTTGCACCGCAAAAGGGTGATCTATCACATTTTGTTTGATTTAATACAGCTTTTTTCATTGATAATACCTCCATAAATTTTTAGTACCCTATACCCGGTAAGGGTATATTAGTATTATATGTAGTTACTAGAAAAATGTCAACCAAAAAACATAAGTATTTTATATTATTTAATGAAAAACATGGTAAAAATATAATATCATTGTTTACTTGGAGTTTTTGTTTTATTATTATTAAGTTGCATGTTTTTTTCAAATTGTGACAGAGTAATGTGTGTGGAGGAAATATAATGTATAAAACGATCGAATATATGAATATTGATATAGATGGAGATTGTGCGTTTGTTGATGTGAGAAGCAACGGTGAGTTTGAAGAATTTACAATACCCGGTGCAGTTAATATACCTATTTTCAACAATGAGGAAAGAGCCACAATTGGCACAATCTATAAAAATGAAAGTATAGAAAAAGCAAAAAAAGTAGGAATACAAATAGTATCTGCCAAGCTTTTGGAGCTTTATGAAAAATTCAGCGAAATTAAAAAGAGCCATAAAGAGGTTATTATATTTTGTGAAAGAGGCGGTATGCGAAGCAGCTCACTTTGGGCTTTATTTAATTCTATTGGTATCAAGGCGACAAAGCTGGAGGGCGGATATAAAGGCTATAGAGCAGCAATTAATGAAAACTTACCTAAGATTGTTGAAGAGGTGACCTTCATTATGCTTCATGGTCATACCGGTACAGGCAAAACTGAGCTTTTGCAGCTGCTTGAGCAAAAGGGATTGGACGTACTGGATTTGGAGGGCTATGCGAATCATAGGGGTTCTTTGCTTGGAAGCGTAGGGTTGCCAAAGAAGGTAAGTCAAAAAATGTTTGATGCTTTGATCTTTGAAAAGCTGCGTAGAAGAAAATCAAATTATGTATTAATAGAAGCTGAAAGCGGCAGGATTGGAAATATTGTAATCCCTCAGTTTTTTCATAAAAGAATGAAAGAGGGAATTCACATCATTGTTGAAGGCAGTCTGGAGGCAAGAGGCGAAAGAATAGTTAAAGAGTATATCGTTAACGAAGGCAGCAGGCAGGAAATTTTAGATGCCTTAGAGAGTCTGGAAAGATATATGGGAGCCAAGAAAACAGAGATCGTAAGGGAACTTGTGCAGCAGGAAAACTACCTGGAAGCTGCCAAAGAGCTTATGCTGATACATTATGACCCGTTATATTCCAAAGGGCAGGGAAGATATGAATTCAGCTTAAGTGTTAATTCTGATGATATGGAAGCGGCAGCCGGCAGAATCGAAGATTTTGTGAATAATTTAATAGAGCAAAGTAAATAGGTAAGGGCTGGTATAAAAACCAGCCCTTCATTTTTCTATTTTATTTTCTTAATTGCTTCTTCTGCAAAGCTGTTGTTGACCATTTTATCGTAATCTACATATTTATCTAGTTCTCCAGCTTCTTTCATGACCTTTTGCAGATTGTTTAGAGAATCTTCTGTCATGATAGGATCTTTACACCAAGCATCTATTTCCTTATATCTATTAATAACGGTAACCAATAGTTTTTCATCTGAGTCGGGGAAGAAAGGCATGATTGCTTTAGCAACTTCTTCTGCTGGACTCTTCATAACCCAAAGCTGTCCTTTATAAACTGCATTGGTGAAGCTTTGGACTATTTGAGGGTTCTTCTCCATGTAGCTCTTGGTTGTAAAAAATGCAGTATAAGGTATCAAGCCGCTGTCTTGACCTATAGAAGCAACTATTTTGCCTGCGTTTTCTTTTTCTAATGCTGAAGCAGTAGGTTCAAATAGTGCTACATAGTCGCCTGTGCCACCTTTGAAAGCTCCGGCAGTTGCTGTAAACTGAAGATTTGTTATTACTTCAACATCTTTACCCGGGATCACACCATGCTGCTTCAACACATACTCCAAAGTCATCTCAGGAACGCCGCCCGGTCTGCCTCCTATTATGGTCTTGCCCTTTGTATTTTCCCACTTGAAGTTTGTCTCGCCGGGTCTGGCTACAAGGAAGGAGCCGTCTCTTTGAGTCAATTGCGCAAATACAACTGCATAATCTTCCTTCTCTTGGTTGTATACATAGATTGTTGCTTCGGGACCTGCAAAGCCTATATCTGCCTGACCTGATACAAGGGCAGTCATAGTTTTGTCAGCTCCTTGGCCTGTAGTGAGTTCAATATCTAGGCCTTCTTCTTGGAAGAAGCCTTTTTCGATGGCTGCGTACATTGGTGCATAGAAAATTGAACGTACAACTTCATTTAATTGGATTTTTGTCAGTTCCTGCTTGCTGCAGCCAGCAAATTGTGCGACAACTACAAGTACTATCAAAAGTAGTACAAAAGTTGTTTTCAGCAGTTTTGAGGCATGTTTCACACCTATCACTCCATTCAAAAATATTAAAAAAGGTTTCTATAATTCTCATATTATGTAGAGAAAATAAAATTGTTACATAAATCATATAATTTACACGCATTGACTAAAATTGGAATATAATGTATTATCATCTTAAACATGAATATTCGTTTTGCGGCGTTTATAAATATATAAAATTATGGAGAAAATATTTAATACGTAGCTGCTTTTAAAAACCATTCATTGCTTAAAAACAAGCAGTAGGGGGAGGTATTCATGAATATACCAAATTTGCTTACTATGATAAGGTTTTTGTTGATACCTGTATTTGTGTATTTTTTCTTTTCTCGTGTCCAATATAGCTTAGAAATTTCAGTAGCAGTTTTTATACTAGCCGGCATAACAGATACCTTGGACGGATACATTGCCAGAAAGTACAATCAAATAACCAGGCTGGGAATCGTGTTGGATCCTTTAGCCGACAAGCTCATGCTGGTTATCGTATTGGCAAGTGTAACCATAAGCAATAATATTCCTATCTGGATTATAGCAGTTGTGGCATTGAAGGAGTCTCTTATGATTGCAGGAGCAATATCCTTGTTTCATGAGCAGGATATCGTGATACCGGCAAATATATTTGGTAAAATATCTACATTGCTGTCCTATGCAGCCATCCTAGGGGTATTGTTTGACCTTCCTTATAACAGGATGATTCTTTACTCCTATTTAGGGGCAACGATATTGGCTTTGGTCATATACTTAAACAGCTTTTTAGCATTTAAGCGACAGAATCAGTTTGACTTAATAAAAAAATAAAGTTGACAAATTAATCTAAAGGTATATAATATACTATAAATTAACATATTAAAAGCGTTGAAAAAGAGGAGTACGTAGACATCCCCTTTCAGAGAGAAGAATTCA
>JAQSYD010000046.1 GCA_029256325.1 Clostridia bacterium | reverse complement strand
ATTGAAAACCTGTTATCCTTGGTGCCTGGCGCCATAATATCATTAAATTAGTGAGCATATACAAACCTAGCTAAGGAAATAATATGAATACATTCTATATTATTAAAACATGCAGGAGATATTATGAATCCAACATTCTGGAGAAATACCATATGGTATGTTTTATTAGGTATTACAAGTGTTATAGCTATAATACTAATAATAAAGAAGCGTGATCACAGAAAATTCAATATAGCCTTTACTTTTACGGTTTTGGGTTTGGTTTATAGTATAGAGTCTGCACTCATGGGTTTATACGGCGGCGCCTACAGTTATTATCCAAAGATTTCTGCGAATGCCTTTCTTGATACTGTTATGGGCAATCATTTTTCGCAAGTTTCAATCGCTACAACGCTAGTATTATTAGCCATTTACAAATTGAGTACAAAATGGATTTTTATTTCAGCAGCAATCTATTACTTAATTGAACTTCTATTTTTAGAATTGGGAATCTATGAGCATCATTGGTATAAAACCTGGCTTACTTTCCTAGGCATTATAGTGTTAGCTCTCCTGGTAAAAAAGTGGTATCATAGAATGCTTAATCTGCCTAGATTTTGGATGTACTATCTAACACTTTTCTTTGCAGTTCAATCAAGCTATGGATTGACACGTGCTTCTTTCATTTATGGCAAGTTTCGAATGATCAATTTTAATGTGTATCCAGATGTACTTAAAGACAATTTTGTATTAATACATATTCCTTTTTTGATAGTTATAAATATCATGATTAGTGTTTATCGATTGAAACCAAGTTGGATAGTGAAGTGCATTGTGTTTATAAGCTTATTTTTCATACAATTTTTATTAACAGAAACAGGTATAATGACTATCCGACCTGGATGGTTCTTAATTATAACCTCTATAGATGTACTTTCCTGTTACTTGTTTGTTGTTATCATGGATCGTCTGCTTAAATCCGGAGTCCGGGAACTTCAATAATGCAATAAACAAGCTGCACGTTCCTAGTTTATGATTTATACTAAGTCTACAGTATAGTAGTTTTGCTAAACAATATCGCTAATAGGAAAGACAATAATAAAATACAATTGGCGAGGTTGAAATGAATTATATTTTGATACGAATTATATCAGCATCTTTATTTTTAGTAAGTGCATATCTATGGGGAGATTGGAAGAATTGGAAGAAATACTATCCTACTATGTGTTTTTTTGGTATGGGGGATTTAATTTATATTGCTGTTTTTAATGACAAACCTTTGTGGGATTTTCCAACTAATTTTTTAGTATCCCCGCTTGATGAGCTGGCATTAGTATTTACTTGTTTCTTTCCCACTACATTATTATTCTTATCACATTATCCTAAAAAACTATTTAGGCAAATTGTTTATAATACTATGTGGATAGGAATTTATATGTCTATAGAGATTATTAACATTAAACTAGGAACAATAAAATATTACAACGGATGGAATATTTGGTGGTCACTTTTACATAATACTATACAATTTCCATTAATTGCGCTGCACCATAAGAATCCTATACTTACATGGATTATTGCACTTGCTTTTCTTATTGTTATTATGAAAACATTTAATGTTGAATTTATTGTAAATTCGTGAAAACCTGTTATCCTTGGTGCCTGGCACCATAATATCAGGATTCTAAAATTTTCATAAAACCACTTGGATATTACTTGTTGTTACAGGAGAAAATATTTAGTGACATCATATGTTTGCTTGAAATATTTTTTTATGGAGGTACTAACTTTGATGAATTTTTTAGGATTTGGTATAGGTGCTGATAAAACAGATGACGAAAATACAGAAAACCAAAAAACTGAGAACAAAAGTGCAGAAAATCAAAACACAGAAAACACCAGTGAAGGTGGAACTCTTCAACTCCGTGAAGAACAACTGGATGTAAATAAGAGCACAGTACAAACTGGGGAAGTAATTCTTAGCAAGGATGTTGTTGAAGAGCAAAAATCCATGGATGTCCCTGTAAAACATGAAGAAGTAGTAATAGAAAGAAGATCCTTTGATAATAAGGAAAGCGACTCACCTATTACTTCAGGAGAGACTATTCATATTCCTGTCAGTGAAGAACGTGTTAATGTAGATAAACACACAGTACTAACAGGGGAAATATCAGCCAGTAAGCAAGAAGTGGAAGAAACAAAACACATAGAACAGACGATTAAAAAAGAAGAGGCTCATATAGATTCTACCGGTGATACCAAGGTGACCACAACTTAGAAAAGAACTTTAATAATAGTTATTGTATTAATAGAGAAGCACCTCACAAATCTTATAGGTTTGCGAGGTGTTTTTTAAAAAAAAATGTTCGATACCTCAACTTATGAACAAAGGTATGGAGGAAAAGTATGTCTAATAAAACAAAACCAAAAAGAAAAAAAGGCAATCTTACGGTCAGTACCATCCTTGGATTATTAATTGGAGGAGGACTTGGTGCAGCAATAGGCCTGCTAGTAAATATGATTGACAGCATCATAGCTTTAACGATACTAGGCGCTTCAATCGGTGCAGCAGTTGGCATATTAATTGGATTATCCAATCATGATAAAACAGAGGAAGTGAAATCCTATGATGAAAATAAGCCGCGCTTAAGAAAAGCATTTAAAAATATCAGTGATCATGCGCGTCTTCAACTGCGTGAAGAGCAACTGGAGATATCTAAGGAGCTGGTGCAAACTGCTGAGGTTACCTCACATAAAGAAGTCATCACGAAAGAAAAGACCATTACGGTGCCCGTAACTCGTGAAGAGCTTGTAATTGAAAAAAGAAGCTTTGATAATGATGCTTCCAATACTGACAGTGAAACATCTGAAATAATGCGTATACCACTTACGGAGGAGCAGATTGATATTGTCAAGAAACCCGTAAAGCTGGAGGAAGTTTCAATTTATAAAAATCAATATGATGCAACAGAGCATATCGAAGAAACGCTAAAGAAAGAAATAGCTCATATTGAGACTACCGGCAACGTAAAGGTTGTGGATAAAGAAAATAAATAGAAATATATTGCCAGGTACAACATAGTAGAACTAACTAATGATTTAAATCACTGGAAACATGGTGCCTGGCTCCTATTATTTATATTTTTAGGAATTCATTATAAAACTTGTGGTACAATATAAGAACTGAAAAATATAAAAAGGTAAGGCGAATATATGGATAAAGAAATATTAGAAAATAGTAATCTACTTGAAGGACTAACTGCATCTGAAATTTGGGAAGAATTATATGGCAAGGAGCTAAGCAGTAAGAAGCACATCTTAGAATATATCGACATAACAAGGTTGCTTAAAAAGCAAAATGTAAGCGAAGATCAGCTTCAAGCTACATACAATTATATTTATGACCATATAGAAGGATTAAAGGATTCAATCAAACCAAATACCATGATGTACCTAAAGAATAGTCTAAAATCACAGCTTGGAAAGTATGTTAAAGAAAAAGATCCAAAGCCGGTGAATCACTTTATTGAGTTTTTTAAAAAGGCATACCCTGAAAATAAAAGAAGAAAAGATTTTACATGGGGTCTAATGGATATAAGAAGCTTAACAGAGGAGCAGGTATGGACGACTTTAACCTATATAAATAGAGCGTGTTTAAATGACAATCTGTTTCTGAATTCTGATCAGAAAAAAGATATCGTGGAAATAATTAAAATGTCAGTAAGTAAGAATAATATGAAGCATATTAATAACATTAGAAGCCTCAAAAAATTAACGGATGTATTAAATATAAATATCGTAAGTGTCGGAGAAGTGCACAAGGTAAGACATATATAACTTGTTATTATAGAATTTAAGAAGCATTGCTGGTCAATAGAGATATTCTCTAGCACAGCAATGCTTTTACTTTACATAAATTATAAACTTAAAATTTAAGCTATTCTAGCTCAAATCCTGCATGTTTTATACAGTGTTTTATTTCACTTTCATTTGCAGGTTCATTATAGCCTACTTCTATAGAAGCTCTCTGTAAATCAACATTAACCATTTGAACGCCATTAAGCTTTTCTAATGCGTTTTCAACCTGTGTCTTCATCTGGGGATTTTGTAATCCGGATACATTATAATGTACTCTGTTCATAAAACTACTCCTCTCATTATTTTGTTAACATTTCTATTGGACCCATATTCATGATTACCGTAGTGTTAAGATATTTTCAAATATATTATCTGTTCCCACAACGATTTTTATAAGGAGAATTATCCTTACATCTATAATAGGCAAGTGAAAACCTGTTATCTATGGTGCCTGGCACCATAAAATAGGAAAGATATCCTATTTTATGTAGTGTTATATATAGGGTATAATCAGGAAAAGCAATCTATTCTATATAGGATTATGGTTAAAATACTTAATATCATAGGATATAATTTTTATTGATTGTACTGACATCATGTGAGTTTAGGTATAAATGAGGTATATTGAAATTTGGAGGTACGTCTACGATGGTCAAGTTACAGGGACAAGCTGTAAATGAAAGAAGTCCGTATTGGGACAATATAAAAGGGTTTTTGATTTGTCTTGTGGTATTTGGACATTTTTTATGGGATTATAAGGGCATTGGCCTTGCAGGCTTTCTCGTAAATTTTATATATCTTTTTCACATGCCTGCATTCATTTTTGTTTCAGGTTATTTAAGCAAAAGTGATAATGCAAAATCTATGGGAGCTATAATTAAATTAGCTGTTATTTACATCATTTTCAATACATCTATGATGATTTTTAGTTTTGTTCTAGTGAATACATCCTTTCAGTTCCTTACGCCGGTATATTCATTTTGGTTTTTGATTTCCTTAATCATTTGGCGCTTCATGATAAAATACGTTGATAAAATAAAGTACATCTTATTAATCAGCATAATTACTGCTATTTTAATCGGTTTGTGGAGTGATATAACAAATGTTCTTGCTATTGCACGGACGATTGTTTTCTTCCCATTCTTTTTAGTCGGATACAAGTTATCAGCCGATAATATAAATCATTTTATTAATAATCGAAAGCTTATAAATTATATGAAGGGCATCTTATTGCTGTTATTAACAGCTTACATATCCAGTCTATTTATATATCAATATAAAGGATTAAGCGAAACAGATTTTTTGATGCAAAGCTATGATTCTTTAACAGACATGTTTGTCAGAATCATCATGTTGAGTATAGCTGGGCTGATGATCTGGAGCATCATTATTCTAACACCAAAGAAACCATTAAGATTCTTGGGTAAATGGGGAAAAAACTCATTAACAGTTTATATTTTGCATCGCTTCATAACCCTTATATTTTTTAAAGTTTTTCCTAGCAATACCTTTAATCAGAATTATATCATTTTAGCTTTTTGCGCAAGTGTTTTAACACTCCTCTTTTTGGGCTCAGATATGATGACTCTTAAATTCAATTGGGTGATCAGCAAAGTAACGGATGCCTTTTTCATCCGTAATAGCAGTCAAAATGAATACAAGAGAAATATGTATAGCAAAATAGCAGTGGTTTTACTTATTATTTGTTTTACTCTCCCAATCATTGCACCCATGATATTTTCGACGGAAGCAACACCGGTAAATAAAACCAATTCATCTAATGCCAATCATAAAGTGATGACAAGTGAACAAAAATCAGCGCTTAAAGATGCTGTATCCATAGCCTTTGTTGGTGATTTGATTTTATTGCAGGATCAAGTTAGAAATGCTTATTCTGATTCTTCCAATGAATATGAATTTGGCTCCATGTTTGAATATGCAAGTAAATATTTAATTGAAGCAGATCTTGCAATCGGTATTTTTGAAGGCCCTACTGCCGGGGAAGAGGTAGGATACTCCACCAGCAACTATGATGATGGCTTACCCCTTTATTTAAACTATCCGGATTCTTTTGCAAGGGCTGTAAAGGATTCTGGTATTGATTTAGTATCCACTGCCAATAACCATCTCTTGGATAAGGGAGAGGAAGGGGCTTTGAGAACACTTGATATACTTGATGAAGTAGGACTATTACATATAGGTTCATACAGAAATGAAGCGGAAAAGAATTCAGTTATGATCATAGAGAAAGAAGGCTTACGAATTGCATTTCTTGCATATACCTTTGGGAGCAATGGGTATACCGAAGAATATTTTTTAAATGAAAATCCTTCTTTGACATCAATCCTTGCAGACCCTTCCGGCAGATATTTTAAGGAGGTCAAAGCTAAAGTTTTATCAGACTTTCAGAGGATAAAGGATATGGAAAATCCCCCGGATATGATAGCAGTTTTACCCCATATGGGGACGCAGTTTTTACATGATACAGATACCTATCAGGATACATGGAATGATATTTTTATTCAGGCAGGTGCGGATATCATTTTAGGAGACCACGCTCATGCAGTTCAGCCTATTGAGTTTCGCACAGCGACCTATGGCGAGGGGCGGGAGAAGCAGGCAATTATAGTAAATTGTCCGGGCAACTTTGCGAATTCTTATGTTGAAAAAGACGGGGATGCGACTTCAATTGTTGAGGTTTATATTGACCCTAAAACTAAAGAAATCATTAGTGCCGGTGTGATACCTATGTATACCCAAGCACCAGCTAATGGAAACTATCGCGCATTACCGATATATAGTATTCTGAATGAGCCGGTATTACAAAAGGAAATTAGTATATATGAGATGAAACGAGTTGCTGAAGTGCAAGCAATGATATCTTCTATCATGCTCCGTACTGAAATAACGTTAGATCAAGCACAAGAGAGATATTATTTATTTCCGGAAGGCTATGTTAGACAACCCATAGAAGCAATCAAAATTACCGACGAAATGAGAGCAACAGATTTATATAAACTGCTTAATGTATCAGAAACAATTTGCTTTGTTGGGGATAGTCTTACAGCAGGATCAGAGAACGGTGGATATGGATGGTATGAACCGCTAATGGCTGCATTTTCTGAGAAAAAAGTATATAAAGAAGCCTGGGCTTCTGCTACGACGCTGACCTTATTGAATAACGCAGAGGCAATTGCCGAACGTAGTGCTGATTTATATGTCATCGCGATAGGAACAAATGATGTACGATATAGAAACGTGAAAACCTGTGCTATGGATAAGAATAGCTATGTAGAGAATATTAATAAGCTCATAGTAAAAATTCAAAGCAAAAATCCAAATGCAAATTTTGCTTTCATTAGTCCTTGGCTTGCCTTGGATAATGATCCCTATACTGCAATATCAACAGAAAAACGCGATCTGATGTTAGCTGAATATGGAGAAGCACTTGAATTATATTGTGAGGAGAAGGGGTACAGCTTTATCAATCCTAACGCTGCCATTAGCAAAGTGTTATTAAGATACGCTCCATCAGATTTCCTCATTGATCACATTCATCCAAATGCAAGTGCCGGAATAAAGCTATATAGCGAAAAAGTCTTCGCATACAATGAAAAGTAAAAATCTTATTGCTAACAGCAGTTGAAAGCTTGAATATAAATCCATAAAAAAATGACCTCGCGGATGGTTTTCCGTGAGGTTTTTTATATTACTTAAGTCGCTTTCCTTCTGATAATAAAGTGACTGCCTTTAAGATGCGTTCTGACCTAGTCACCTCTCGTTTGGCTGAGTTGATCCAAGTGACATATTCCTTCTGTGCAGTATAGGAAAGGGATTTGAAGGTTGATACAGCGGTTTCATCACAATTCATTGCAGCAGCAAAATCTTCAGGGACTTCCACTGTGCGCTCTTCGACATCTTTTTCTAACGTTACAAACACTTCATCGCCAAAGCCCTTTCCGATTTTGCTTCGAATCTCCTGTGTAAGACCGAGCATATAACAACCGCCCATATTAACGACTGACCCGCGATATTCGATACCATCAAAAGTCGCCTTCACTTTAACACGTTTTGAACCAAAGACTTCTTTAACGTCAAAAGGCGGCTCGATATATGCTGCATTTATGTTATCATGCTGTTTGATAATTGCCTTGAATTCCTGCTTCAATAAATTCACTCCTTGTTATAGCTGTTTAGCAGATTTAACAATAATATTATTTACTATTATAAAATGGAAATATCACTGTATCAATATATATTTGAAGATAAATTGTATTGATATGTTCTTGAGTGCTGTAGCTGGCACTATAGATCGAAGAATATTTATTAATGCTAAAGTTAAGAATAATATTTATTAAAGTTACGAATACATGATTTAATTCATATTATTGAGGTATGTTATGACAAGTTTATTCTGGTATATTTTTTTGGCTGGGATTGGTATCGCTATTGCTGCCTACTCAATATATAAGAAAAGAAGCATTTACAAAGTTTCTACGCTTTTAGTTTTTTATTTATTCACAGCGTGTATAACATGGATTGGTGAATTTATCGTACTTGGCTTATTTAATGCTTACGCATATAAAACCGGTGTATTTGAAGACCCATGGGCTCAAAATCTACTAGGACACTTAATTATTAATACTACACTTTACCCGTCAGCAGCAATCGTAATGGTGACTTATTCTCTGCGTTATGGTTGGATCCTCACCGTTGCAACAATTTTTACGCTTATAGAATATTTGTTTGTGAATCTAAAAATCTATGAGCAGCATTGGTGGAGATACTATATGACCTTTATTGCAGTAGTCATCTTTCTATCAATTTTTTATTATTGGTTCCCCAAAATGGTTCATAGGCGATATGGAATTACCAGAGCAATAACGTTCTACTTTGTAGCAATGCTAATCGTACATGTTCCGGCACCATTGCTTTTACTTCTTGGAAAACAATACTACCAGATAAGATTAATCAATAATTTGGTTGGCAACTTATATTTGTCCAGTATCATCATTATATTTTTCTATCATTTGATTGAAGCGTTTCTTTTGGTGCTGGTTACAAGCAAACTAAAAAAACCTTATTGGAAACTGCTGCCATTTGTTATTTCTATTGCAGTTCAAATTATATTTGCAAAAATGAACATTTTGATTATTAAAGACAGTTGGAGCTTGGTCTACACATTGATTATCTATGAAATATTTATAGCCATATTTATTTTGCTGGAAAAATATACTTTAGAGTCAGATTTAAATAAATTTGTATAGAACTCATTGTTAAAACCTGATAATATGGTGCCTGGCACCATATTATCAGGTTTTAATAATTTACCTCGTACATTTCAATATTAGTTGTCTTAATTGTCACAAATACGCCTGTTGGTATATTTCTGCCTTCCAGCTCTAATTGTATAAGGTTTTTCCCAAATCTAAAGTCTGCCATGCCGCCTTTGTAGGTCTTTTCCAGTACGCCGGTAATTGTGATATCATCCTTTTGCATGAGGATGCTGAATTTTTTATTGGTGCTGGGTTTGACGTCCTGTCCCCAGACCAGCTCGTCTGTAATATCCAACTCTACTTCATAGTCTGTATTTACCTTTGGGATTGGCTTGGTGCCCCAGAAGGCTTCTGCATCGCCGTATTCACTGGTGAAGTTAATGATGATATCCTCAGAGGAGGTATCAACCTTTTTTACATGTATTTTCATTTTTATCCCTCCAAACGCTTTATAATATTAATATTACCAATTGATAATACTACCAAACAAATTCTAATTCAAGCTAAAATCCATTATAATGTAATTAGAAGCAGGAATACATTTGAAGGATGAGATTTATGAGAAGGTTAGTAATCGTAATATTTGTTGTAATTTTGCTAATAATTGGGCTGTTTATTGCGAATTTTATACCTGTATCCAGGGTGACAACTCAAGATGTTACGATGAGTACAGAGCAGCTTACAAAAAGCATTGTGGATCAGATGTTCCCACAAAGCAAATATACCATAGAGAATGGAATGATTCATTTTAGTACACCCATAGCTGCAAATTATCAGACGCTGGTTCTTGAGCAAATCATCTTTGGCAGGTTTGTGGAGGACAAGAACGAATATTTTGCAATACTCAAGGCACCGGATAATGTGACCGTTCATGCAGGGGGCTTCTATTATAGAATCGGAGCTGTATTTGATGCAGAAACAAATAAGAGGAAGAGTCAGACCAAGGACTTTACTGCAGATGAGGGAGAAATAAGCATATTGAAGGGGAAAAGCAAAGACTATGTGCTGTTTTTGGGCAGCACTACTTATCAAGGGTATACTTCTCCAACGGGAGGGATATATGATGCAAGGGGTGGCAATTGGATACAAACATGGCCGGAAAGCAGTGACTTTTGGGAGCATAGGTATGCTGTATTTGGAAACGACAGGCTGATATTATATAAGAAGGTACTAGATTCTGTAGAATATGAAACCACGATTCCTCCGTTTCATTTTGAGCCGGAAAAAGAACTTATTTGGGACTCACAAGCTGAGATGTTCCGATGATTTTCACATAATAGCTAATATATATTCGTAGAAAGAACTCCAATTTTAGGGGTTCTTTTTGAATTTTTATAGGACTTTATGTTTATTTATGAAGTTAACATAGGTACATCTACCTAAAACTGGTAGTTACAGCATACCATGAAAGTTGATACGAATGACTGATAGTAAAGGGTTATTTCCAGTTATATAATTAACACATAAACTAAAACAAAATAAAAGGAGGAACAAAAAATGACAAGATTATACAATATGTACTTCAACATGATGAGCAACCTGAAAAATAAAAGAGGGCAAGGTATGGTAGAGTATGTACTAATTATAGCTCTTATCGCAATTATAGTTATGGCGGCATTAAGCCCATTAGGTAGCCAAATAGCGATTAAGTTCAATGAAGTAACTACTAAGCTTGGTGGAACTGTTGCTGCACCAACAACATAATAATGAATAGCAATCAATAAATAAGTAATGTACTGGAGGGAGTTCAATGATGCACAAAGCATTAGTGAATAGAATAAAGAACGCATTTAACAATAACGGGCAAGGAATGGTGGAATATATATTAATCATAGCTTTTATAGCACTTGCAATAATAACGTCATTGGCTCCCATGGGAAAAATTCTGGCAGAAAAATTCACAGAATTTGCAGCAAAGGTTAGTAGTTGATTCGTAGAAATATGTAGTTGGTGCCCAAGATCAAATACATATCGTACTTAAAAAGTAATATCGATGACAAAAGAGGTTAGGTTAAGACCCTACTTGTAGCTTTCAGGTAGGGTCATTTTACTAAATTAGCAGTATTTAAATTCACTAGAAAGAAGGTAGTAGTATTGAAGTTAAACAAAAAGGGACAATCCATAGTAGAGACTGCATTAATATTACCTGTAATAATTCTGCTGCTGATGGGAATATTTGAATTCTCCAGAATTTTTGGCTCTTACCTACTGATAACATATACAGGAAGGGAAAGTGCCAGAATGGCAGCGGTAGGCAAAAGCGATGAGGAAATTATACAAAATGTTCATGAAAAATCCGGGCTGCTGGATTTGGCGAACCTACAGATTACCATTGATCCTGCAGTAGAAAGAAAAACGGGAGACGATGTAGGTGTCACAATAAGATACAAAATCGTTATATATGCACCTATTATTCAAAGCGTTTTACCCAACCCATTTTATGTGGAATCTAGTACATACATGAGGGTGGAATAGTTATGAAAAAGACAGAAGATGTACTTAAATACATTAAAGATAAAAAGGGAAATAGCGCTATTATTTTCTTGATATTTTCAACGCTGCTTATTGGAATGATGGCATTTATCACAGATGCAGGAATGATGTACCTGGAAAAAAGCCGTCTGCAAAATGCAGTAGATGCGGTAGCATTAGCGGCAATGCAGGATTATGCCAAGGGTGAAGCAGTTATGATAGCTCAAGCAAATCACATTGCAGAGCTTAATGATGTTAAATCTGAAGATCTCGTAATTAATTTTTCGAATAATAGTAAACAGATAACAGTAAGTACAAGTAAAAATGTGCAGATGTACTTTGCAAGAATTTTTAACATTACAGATGCAGCAGTACAAGCCAAGGCAAGTGCAAAGATAGGAACTATTGTTGCGGCTGACGGCATAAGACCCATGGCTGTTGAGCAGCAAAACTTTGAATTTGGCAAGACTTATACCCTGAAGAAGGGTGCAGGAGATGCTTATACTGGCAACTATGGCGCTTTAGCTTTAGGAGCTACCGGTGCAACGAATTATAGGAACAACCTGCAATATGGATATACCGGTGAATTAGAAATTGGAGACCTGGTTAGGATTGGGGAAGACTTGGAGACAGAACCCGGTAATATGTCTGGTCCAACCTATGAGGGTGTTAGATATTTATTAAGCCAGGATACCCACACCACTCACGATTTGACTAAGCTGGAAAAGGATTGTCCTAGACTTATCGTGATACCTGTTGTAGATTCCTTGAGTATAGAAGGAAGAACCACAGTGAAAATTATGGGCTTTGCAAACTTTTTTTTGGAAGATACCATATATGAAGGCGGTATGACATCCGTTACAGGAAAGTTTATCAAGACCTTGGGACAGGGCGAGATAGACGATACAGCTACGGGTTATGGAATGTTAGGTGTAAAACTGGTTGAGTAACCATTGAAAGGGTGGGAGTTATGGAGAATATCAACAAAAAAATTGCTCTTATTGCAATTGCAGCAGCACTCATTACAAGCTTTTTAATCTATTTATATTTATCGGGCGTTGATAGTACAAGCAATACAGCTAAAACAAAGGTAGCCTATGTAGCTGCGGAGGACATAGCTGCAAAGGTGGTCATAACAGACAAAATGATCACGCAAGTGAAGGTTCCTTTAGATATTACACTTCCGATAGGAGTATCTGACAAGAATGAAATTTTAGGAAAAATGACAAAGGAAAGAATTGTCAAGGGTGAACCAATACTGATTGAGCGCTTGTTTGAAGAGAAAATGACAACAATGCCTTATGTAATACCAAAGGGGAAGCGTGCAGTAACCATATCCGTAAATGAGATATCCCAAGTATCTACCTTTATGACGCCGGGAGATTTTGTAGATGTGATCGTTACCTATGAAGAAAGAGACAAAGAAATAGCTGGGCGAAATTATTATTATCCAAAGTATACCAAGGTGATTATGCAAAATGTGCAGGTTCTTGGTATTGGCAGAAATATGCAGGAAGTGAATAAGACAGAGGGCGAATTAGCAACCAGTGTTACTTTGGCTTTATCCTTAATAGATGCAGAAAAACTGATTATATCTGAAGAGAGTGGAACCTTGAGACTTGTTTTACGACCTGCTATGGATGACGCAATTACAACTACACCAGGTGCAATCAGAGATGATTTGATGACACCAAAAAGCAAAGTGGAATTTTAGATAAGAGGGTGGCGTAATGGAAAGAAAGATAAGAGTTATTATTGCTGATGACTCGCAACAGACCCGAGAAAATATCCATGCGATATTCAGCTATGAGGAGTCCATAGAAATAATAGGGGAAGCACAAAATGGCTTGGAAGCTGTTGAGCTGGCAAGAGAGTTGAGACCGGATGTTATATTAATGGATATCAACATGCCGGAAATGGATGGTATAAAAGCGACGAAGACCATTACAGAAGATGGATTGGAAGGCTCCATCATCATGATGTCTATTCAGGGGGAGAGAGAATATATAAAAAGAGCCATGTCTGCAGGCGCAAGAGATTATGTTATAAAGCCCTTTGGTGTAAATGAACTCATTGAGACGATCAGAAGGGTTTTTCAGGTGGACCAGGCAAAAAAGAAAAAAATAGCCAATCCTGTTTCAGCATCCAAGCTTCAATCAAAGGTTATCAGCGTTTTTTCTACCAAGGGTGGAGTAGGGAAAACCACGATTGCAACGAATTTAGCGGTTGCAATAGCAGCTGCCAGTGGCAAAAAGGTAGCCTTATTGGATTTCGATCTGCAATTTGGTGATGTGGCGATCAGTCTTAATCTTTACGTAAAAAACACAATCACAGAGTTGATCAAAGATTTGACTAATTTAGAGCATGAAAATGACTTGATTGAGGAATATATGCTGACGCATTATTCTGGCGTTAAGGTTCTGGCGGCACCTACAAAGCCTGAAAACGCCGAATATGTTAATTCAGAGCATATTAAGAAAATTATAGGGATATTAAAAGGAAGATTTGAATACATCATCATTGATACGGCACAAGGCTTTGATGATACTGTAATAACAGCCTTGGATGAATCAGACACCATATTATACATATCTTCATTGGATCTTCCCTCGATTAAAAATACCAAAAACGGACTTGAGGTTATGAACATAGACGCTCCTCTTCTGTATCAAAACGTATTCATAAACTGGCACAAACCATTGTACAGGGTGAAAAGCCAAAGCAAAATATCTTTAAGATAGGGTAAGAGGTGAGAATATGAGCCTATTAAAAAGAATAGAGCAGGAGAAGGGTGAAGTATACAGCGAAGGAAAGCAAAGTATAAAAGAAGTTAAAAAAGAAGATCCCTATGCTGAAATTAAGGGCTTAATCCATAAAAAAATCATTGAGAAGGTAGATACAAATCTTCTCAACAATATAAAGGATGAATATAAGGTAAATGCAAAAATAGCAGAAATCGTCGATGAAACCTTAAAGGAAAAGGAGATGTACATCTCCAGGACAGAAAAGCAAGATATTGTGAACTATATCATTGATGAGACCATTGGCTTTGGGCCTATCAGTAAATATTTGCTGGATGAAGGTGTATCCGAAGTCATGGTAAATGGTCCTAAACAGGTATATGTTGAAAGAAGCGGCAAACTGCAGCTTACAGATGCAAGCTTTGAGGACAACAAGCATGTAATGAGGATCATAGAAAAGATCGTATCCCCTTTAGGCAGAAGAATTGATGAAAGCTCACCTATGGTAGATGCAAGACTGCCGGACGGCTCTAGAGTAAATGCGATTATACCGCCTCTTGCACTGGATGGTCCATCTATTACAATACGTAAGTTTGCAAAGAAACCTTTGGAAATGAGCAATTTGACAGGCTATGGAACGCTGACGCCTGAAATGGCTTTGTTTATAGAGGCTTGTATCAAAGCAAGACTTAATATCGTTGTTTCAGGGGGGACAGGCAGTGGTAAAACGACAACCTTAAACGTTTTGTCATCTTTTATACCTTTCGATGAGCGTATCGTAACAATTGAGGATGCTGCTGAGCTTCAATTAAGGCAGGATCATGTTGTGAGATTGGAAAGCAAACCAGCCAATGTAGAAGGCAAGGGTGCTGTAACCATAAGAGAGCTTGTTAAGAACTCCTTGAGAATGAGGCCGGACAGAGTAGTAATCGGTGAGGTCAGAGGCGGAGAAGCCTTAGACATGCTGCAGGCTATGAATACCGGACATGACGGTTCTTTAACAACAGGTCACGCCAATTCGCCTAGAGATATGCTGGCAAGATTGGAAACCATGGTGCTGATGGCGGGTATGGATCTGCCGGTAAGGGCTATTAGAGAGCAGATTTCCTCAGCTGTTGATGTCATTGTACAGCAATCGAGAATGAAGGATGGCAGCAGAAAGATTACACATATTACAGAGGTACAAGGAATAGAAAGAGATATTATCACATTGCAGGATTTATTTGTATTTGTGGAGACTGGTACTGATGACAAGGGCAGGATAATGGGACATTTCAAGTCTACAGGCATCAGACCGAAGTTTATGGATAAGCTGATAAACACAAGAATGCACTTGCCTGCAAACTTATTTGATTAAAAATTTACCCATATAAATCACACTAAAGTTTGATTTAAATATGTACATGGTCTTTGTGATTTATGAAAAGCGGATAACATTTCGTGCTATTGGAAGAATGCAAAATGTTTAGCACGAAATATATTAATGGGGGTGGTGGCAAATGTTAGGCGCAATATTTTTTCTTTCATTTATAAGTACTTTGATAATTGTATATACCGTTTATACAGTATTATTTAGCAAACGGGAAATCATCAACCGAATGCAGCATTATTTGAATCCAGACAAAAATGTTGAAAAGACGGATAAGGATTATGGAATCCCTTGGAGGGAAGGTCTGAATGCGGTGGGTAAAACCATAGGAAAAAGCAAGCTTGGCCATCGGTACATGGAAAATCTTGAAATTCAGATCATACAAGCACATATTATGCTTAAGGTAGAAGAATTTATTACAATTGAGCTGATATCAAGCTTTGGCTTCTTGATTTTGGGATTCATCATCTTTAGTGTTAAGCTGCTTGCATTGCCTTTGGCTATTGTAGGATTTTTTCTGCCTACACTGATATTAAAAACTAAGAAGAAAGCGATCCTCAAAAAGATTGACCAGCAGCTGCCCGATACAATCATGCTGCTTTCTAATTCATTAAAAGCGGGTTATAGCTTTATGCAGGCTGTTGATGTAGCATCAAAAGAACTTCCTCCGCCAATATCCTTGGAGTTTAAACAGCTGCTTAAGGAAGTAAATCTGGGTGTTAACACTGAAACAGCGTTGGAAAGCTTGTCAGGCAGGGTGCAGAGTGAAGATATGAGGCTGGTGATATTGGCAGTCCTTATACAAAGGCAGATTGGAGGAAACTTATCAGAAATACTTGATAATATTTCCGATACCATAAGATCCAGAATAAAGGTAAAAGGTGAGATCAGCGTACTAACAGCCCAGGGAAAAATATCCGGTACGATCATCAGCCTGCTGCCGGTAGCTTTATGCTTTGCATTATTTGCAGTGAACCCAACCTATATCATTTTGCTGTTTACGGACCCTTTAGGCATGGCTATGGTTGGTGTTGCAGTCGTAATGCAATTGATAGGAATATTCTTTATACGTAAGATTATTAGGATTGAGGTGTAGCTATGGTTTTATTAATTGCCTTAGGAGCTTTTACCTTTATGGGCTGCACGATTTTCTGGGTGTTAAATGTGTTTTTCAAAGAAAAAATTATGATACAGCAAAGAATTAAAAAGTTTGTTGTCTCCAATGAAAAACAGTCAGCTTTAATTGAAGGAACACTTTATGAAAGACTTTTTCAGCCTATGCTGGGGGGGCTCAATGGATTTATAGGACGAGTGACGCCCAAGCACTATGTGGAACAGCTGGACAGATCCTTGAGAGAAGCGGGAAATCCTATGAATCTCAACGCTAATTCCTGCATTAGTATGCAAATAGGTGCCATTATAATCGAAATTATAGGTGTAATTTCTATATGGATTGCATTTGCAATACCTGTTTACAGAATCATGTTGATACTGGCTGCCTTCATAGGACTTACGTATATATTTCCCGGGTTATATCTGAAGCAGCTGATCAAGGAGAGACAATATGAAATAGAGAAAAGTCTGCCTGATGTAATAGATTTGCTGACGGTATCTATTGAGGCTGGACTAAGCTTTGATGGAGCAATGGCAAAGCTTTCAGAAAAGATGTCCGGCGTTTTGGTATCTGAATTTACCATCGTACTAAAGGAAATGAAAATGGGAGTATCCAAGCGAGATGCACTAAAGTCGATGATAGAAAGAGTGCCTGTAGCCAATCTTATTACCTTTGCCGGTGCAATTATTCAGGCGGATCAGCTTGGTGTTTCCATAGGTAATGTACTCAGAATACAATCTAATCTAATGCGTCAGAAGAGAAGACAACGGGCTTCTGAGTTGGCTATGAAGGCGCCGATAAAAATGCTTTTTCCCATGGTGTTTTTCATACTTCCAACAATATTTATAGTATTGCTGGGACCTGTACTTATCAAAGTATTGCAGGCTTTTAGCAGCTAAGGAGGTAATAGAAGATGTTGTATAATGTTAACAAAGATAATCTGGTGTTAGAAAATATAAAGCTGGCAGACGGTTTTTTTCAAAAATTCAAAGGGTTGATGGGGCGAAAGAAGCTGAATAAATCGGAAGGTTTGATGCTTTTGAATTGTAATAGCATACATACATGCTTTATGAAGTTTCCAATTGATGTTGTGTTTTTGAACATAGATCATGAAGTAATTGCTTTGAGAAAAGGTGTTCGACCATGGAGACTTGTGAATTTTGTGAAGAAAGCATACATCACAGTTGAAATGATAGAAGGTACGATCGAACATAAGAATATAGAGGTAGGCGATTTACTTATTATGAAATAATAAAAGGCAGACTATGTGTCTGCCTCTGAAATGCCTATACGCTTTGGCTGTTGTTGTATCTTAAATATTTGTTAAGTCTACCTGCAATGACGGTAGCAGCAGCAGCTTTAATCAGGTCCCCGGGTATGTATGGCAGGACTCCCACCAAAAAAGTCTTAACCATGCCCATACCTGTAATATAATTCAACCATATAGAACCAAAAAGGTTGATAACTACTATGCCACCAATAATATTTGCTAGGCCTAATCTGATTAGGCCACTTTTTTTGCCCTTGATTAATGAAATAACCACTGCTCCTACAAGGAAGCCTATCAGATAGCCGCCGGTTTTGCCCAATATAATTGGCAAGCCTGCGGTACCGCCTGCAAATATAGGGGCACCTATTGCTCCCAATAACAAGTATGTAAATAAGCTTAAAGCTGCCTGCTTAGTATTTAGCACGCTTCCAGCCAGCATAACAGCGAGGGTTTGTGCAGTAATAGGCACTGCTGTGAGGTCGATTCTTATATAGCTGGATATGCAGATTAAAGCAGTAAATAGTGAAATCATTGTTAAATCTCTTACTGTAAGTTTTTTGAACATGTTAAATCTCCCTTGATTTTAATTTATAATAATAAAGCTACTTTATTATTATAAATATAGAGAAGCTACATTGTCAACCTATTTTATGCGCGTGGTTAACAATGAATGAGATTTTAGCATAGATGAACTTTTTTGATTAATAATGCTAATTATTTAGGTTAATATGGTTATTTATGTAGTATAATAATATTTGCATATCATATTAAAATGTTATATTTTATATATGTATGTTTACTATAAGCACGATAATTTAGCTTATATAAGATTTTTAAATAAAGGAGGAAGATTTCATGGATAAAACAGAAATACTTAATTTGCAGGACAAAAGCCGTCATATACGCCGTTTGATAGTTGATGAGATTGCCAAGCTTGGTGTTGGACATATTGGCGGATGCTTATCTGTAGTGGAAGCACTCACTGTGCTTTACTATAAGGAAATGAATATTAATCCAGCCAACCCAAAGATGGAGGGCAGGGATAGATTTGTACTTTCAAAGGGGCATGCAGGCCCGGCATTATATGCTGTTTTGGCTGACAGAGGATACTTTGATGTGAAGGAGCTTGATACTTTAAATAAGCCCGAGACAAATCTTCCAAGTCACTGCGACATGCTGAAGACACCAGGCATTGATATGACTGCCGGCTCACTAGGCCAAGGTATATCCTGTGCTGTTGGTATGGCAAAGGCTTCAAAAATAAAGAAGGACAATGCTTATATTTACTGCATCGTTGGAGACGGTGAGTGCCAGGAGGGTCAAGTTTGGGAAGCTGCTATGGCTGCAGCGCATTTTAAGCTAAACAACCTGATAGCATTTGTTGATAACAACGGTATGCAAATTGACGGAGATACACATGACATTATCAGTATAGAACACAATAAAAGGCAAGGGTGTATCCTTTATAGAAGCGATGGGTGCCAAAAACCATAACATGCCTTTGACAGAGGATGATAGAAATAGAGCTTTTGAAGAATTGAAATAGGTGGTGATATTATGTATGAAAACAAAGAAATGAGAGCTGTCTTTGGAGAAATGCTAGAAGCTATGATGGCTAAGGACGAGCGAATTGTTGTAATAGATGCAGACTTAGCAAGAGCAAATGGAACTTTTAATTTAAGGGATAAATATCCTGACAGAGCCTTTGATGTAGGAATAGCTGAAGCAAATATGACCAGTATTGCGGCAGGAATGGCTTCATATGGATTTGTACCTTTTATAACTTCATTTACTCCTTTTGCAAGCAGAAGAATATGTGACCAAGTTGCAATCTCAATTACATATGCAAAAAGAAATGTAAAAATAGTTGGTACTGACCCAGGTATATCAGCAGAGCTAAATGGCGGAACGCATATGAGCATGGAGGATATAGGGGTACTTCGAAGCATTCCAAACATTGTCATATTTGAGCCCGTAGATGCTATGCAGCTTGCAAAAGCTTTACCTCAAATAGTTGACTATGATGGTGTAGTTTATATAAGAATGTTTAGAAAAGTTGTTCCCGCTATATTTGGAGATGACTATAAATTTGATTTGTTTAAAGCTGATACGGTAAGAGAAGGCAAGGATGTTACATTGTTTGCGTCCGGAATCATGGTAGCAGAATCAATTAAGGCTGCTGACCTTCTAAAAGCTGAAGGCATAGAAGCTGAGATTATAAACATTCATACCATAAAGCCGATAGACAGAGAAGCAGTAGTAAATTCAGCTAAAAAGACTGGAGCAGTTGTAACCTGCGAAAACCACAATGTAGTAGGCGGATTGAAGAGTGCAGTTGCAGAAGTGCTTATTGAAGAGTGTCCTGTACCTATGAAGGCTATTGGAGTACAAGACCATTTCGGTGAAGTTGCAAAGATAGACTATCTTAAGAAAAAATATCACATGACTGCAGAAGATATCGTGGCTGCAGCAAAGGAAGCTATCAGTAAGAAAAAATAAATATACTGAATTAAGAGTGCAAAGAAGCTTTGCACTCTTTTATATTAGCTGTATAATAGATATAAATAGACATTTGGTATTCAAAAGACAAGCTTAGGAGGGTTTTTATGTGGAAGGAATTTAAAGCTTTTGCATTAAAGGGAAATGTAATTGATTTGGCAGTTGGTGTTATAATAGGGGGCGCTTTTGGAAAAATTGTTTCATCCTTAGTAAGTGATATTATTATGCCTTTGATAGGTTTATTGCTCGGAGATGCTGATTTTACTAATTTGTTCATAACCTTTGGTGACGGAGAATTCAACACACTGGCAGCAGCAAAGGAAGCTGGAGCTGCGACTTTAAATTATGGATTATTCCTTAACAATGTACTTGATTTCTTAATCATTGCTTTTTCAATATTTATCGTCATAAAACAGCTCAATCGTTTTATGAGGAAGAAGGAAGTGCCTGCACCGGTAACTACAAAAACTTGTGGATACTGTTTTAGTACAATACATAAAGACGCAAGCAGGTGTCCACACTGTACTTCAGTAATAGAGGAGTAAAAAGAAAAAATAAACTGTCATTCTAAACAAAGTGAAGAATCTATGAAGATCATAAGATCCTTCGCCATGCTCAGGATGACAGCCATTGCTGAAAGGCTTCGTAAGAAGCCTTTTTTTATACCAAAGAATGATACATTTTAATAAGCTTATCAATCGTTATTGCAACAGGATTATTGATCATGTCAGGTTGCATACTGAGAATAGCTAGATTTTCAATTTCGCTGAACTCAATACCGGCATCCTTTAGCGTAGTTTTCATTCCCATTTCGGTTTTCATTTGAGCAATTCTATCGGCCATGTGATAGGCGTCTTTAAATCCAATTTGTATTGCCAACTGATGAAGTCTTCCCTCTTCAACTTCCGCATTTATTCGAATGAAAGAGTCCAATGTAAAAGCACAAGCTTCCCCATGACGGATATTATATAGATAGGTCAGGGGATATGAGCAGGCATGGCTGGCAGTAGTGCCTGCAATATCAACTGCAAGTCCTGCCAATACACTTGCTTCACTCATTTTTTCTCTTGCCTCCATGTCTGAACCGTTTTGATAGGCCTTCGGCAGATATTCAAATATTAATCGTGAGGCTTCAATACAATACGCATCACTTTCAGGTCGGTGATATCTACTGGAGTATGCTTCCAATGCATGAGCCAAGGCATCAAAACCAGTGGAGGCAGTTACCTTTTGCGGAAGAGAAAGTGTTAAAACAGGGTCAATAATTGCTATGGTTGGATAAAAATTATCGCAGGATATTGGTGCTTTTATGCCTCTTAAAGGATCAGTAAGCACAGCTTTGCGGGATACCTCACTGCCAGTTCCCGATGTAGTGGGTATTGCAATAAGCGGAATATGCTCATTTGTTAATTTTCTGTCTCCACTATGATATTGTACAATGGAGTTTTTTGTTAAACAAACACTTGCTGCTGCTTTGGCACAATCCAAAGCACTTCCGCCACCCAAGGCTGCCAAAAACTTAATGCTTTTATGCCTTATTATTTCTGCACATGTGTCTACGCTGCTGACAGTAGGATTGGAAGTAATATCAAAAAATACATCTGTCAGAAGTCCCTTTGAATAGTGCATAATTTTATTTGCGAGGCCACTCCTAATAAAGTAGGGGTCGCATACCAGCATGCCTTTTTGCAGTTCATTTTCTTTAAGAATACTATATAAATCATTTAGCTTATTGCTGCCAAATATAATTTTGACAGGCTGCTTATAAGTCAAATTCATTGCTACCTCCATTAGTAAACGATCTCATAAACAGTATTAAACAAATTCGGTCAATATCCTTCTTTACAAAGCATGATACAAAAAATATTTAATAAAAAAGAACACCCTGATGCTTCAGGGTGTTCTTCAGGCTTTTATACAATGCCTTGTTTGTACATTGCGTCAGCAACCTTTAAGAAGCCAGCTATATTAGCTCCAACTACCAGGTTATCTTTATAGCCGTACTTCTCAGCTGCTTCACTGGATATTTTATATATGTTGATCATAATAGCCTTTAGCTTTGCATCAACCTCTTCAAAGGTCCAGCTCAGTCTCATGCTGTTTTGGGACATTTCAAGGGCTGAGGTAGCAACCCCACCCGCATTGGAAGCCTTGGCAGGAGCAAATAACACGCCGTTATCAATAAAAACCTTTGTAGCTTCTAAGGTTGAAGGCATGTTAGCACCTTCTCCCACAGCCTTAACGCCGTTCTTTATCAGTAGCTTTGCAGCTTCCTCGCTAATTTCATTTTGCGTTGCGCATGGCAGCGCTATATCACATGGAATAGTCCATATTTTTTCCCAGCCTTCATGGTATTCCGAAGTTGGATGGAGTTTTTTATATTCAGAAATCCTTTTTCTCTCTACTTCCTTAAGTTGTTGAACGGTTTCAAGCTTTATTCCATCCTTATCAAAAATATAGCCATTGGAGTCACTCATGGCGATAACTTTACCACCCAACTCCTGAACCTTTTTTGTTGCATAGATGGCAACATTGCCTGAGCCTGAAACAACGACTGTTTTTCCCGAAAAATCCATGCCCTTTGCTTTTATCATTTCTTGAACAAAATAAACCAGGCCAAAGCCGGTAGCTTCCGTTCTTACCAAGCTGCCACCATATGGTAGGTGTTTGCCCGTAAGAACACCATTTTCAAATACACCTTTAATCCGCTTATATTGGCCATATAAATAGCCGATTTCTCTTCCGCCGACACCTATGTCTCCTGCTGGAACATCTATATCTGGTCCGATGTGCCTATAAAGTTCAGTCATAAAGCTCTGGCAGAATCTCATTACTTCACGGTCAGACTTACCCTTAGGATCGAAATCTGAGCCGCCTTTGCCTCCTCCGATTGGAAGACCGGTTAAAGAATTCTTGAATATTTGTTCAAAACCTAAGAACTTAACGATGCCTATGTATACGGAAGGATGGAATCTCAAACCGCCTTTATAAGGACCAATGGCGCTGTTATATTGAATCCTGAAGCCGCGGTTTACTCTAACCTTTCCTGTATCATCAATCCAAGGTACTCTAAAAATGATTTGTCTTTCCGGCTCAACAATTCTTTCTACGATACCTGCTTCAATATACTCAGGATGGTTTTCGAGTACCGGAGCTAATGACTCTAAAACCTCTTGCACTGCTTGATGAAACTCCGATTCACCCGGATTTCTGGCAACTACCTGTTCAAAAACCTGATCGATATACTGCTTTGCATTCATTATTTTGTAGCCTCCTTTGTTTTTTTAGTTGGTATACAACTGTATATTGTGCGTATTATAACAATGATTATGTGTTGAAAATTGCCCGACTTAAAATATGTCGCAATTTTCAGATAAATAATATATTAATATATCATATTTGATAAAAAAATCAATAGGTTAGTAAAAAAAAGTCAATGACTATTTGTCATTGACTTTTACCGGTAAAAACATATTTTGGGCAAATACTTTTGCCTTTTTCTTTATTCCCCGGACTTTAAGTATTGATCCAGGGTCGTTTGCCGTAGCTGTTATGCAGAAATTTGAAGGCAGATAAAAGCCTTTGTTGATGCATAATGAATCCAATAGCTGCATAGCTACTGAATCACTACCAGAATTGCCTGATACAACAACTGCATAAAGCGCTTTGTTACTGAAGCTGGTTTTGCGATAGAGGGCAGTCAATCTATTTATTACAGCTGATATATTTGCTGAAACTGCATCGTTATAGTTAGGGCATATCCAAACGACAGCATCTGCTTTTTCTATTGCCGGATATATTTCTTCTACCAGAACACCGCCATAGAAGCAACTGCTTTGTTTGCTGTAATGGGAACAAGTCTTAAAGGTACAGCCGTTGCAGTCTAAGATGGTACCATTCTCCACATGCAATTCTTCAATTCTGCAGTTTCTTAGCTCGCTTTTGACCATATTCCACAGCGCTAAGGTATTTGATGTATCACTGGAGCTTGAATGGAGCACCACAATATACGGTGATGCGATAACAGGCATCTGAAACCCGATTAGACGTTCACCCAGCCGTGTTGATTGTTCCAGGCATATTTCCTCAAGGGTCATGGGCAGAGTTTTTTGCCACGTTCTAAAGTTATTTAGACTGCCTATGGCTTCAACAACAGGATGACCTGGGAATTGGCAGCCTAAGAGGTTCAACTGAAAAATAATATCCGTTGCAGTGCTTTTGGTGTTGAAATCATTAGGGCTATATATGAGCAAAACTGCTTTTGAGCCTGTCAAAGCATTACAGTCCTTTTTGTAAAGCTGGCTGATCATTTCGAGGATGGGAATACAATAACCTGCTTCATTTAATTCAACAGCCAGCAATAACCTTTTGTTTGCTAAATCTGGTATGGTGGCAGCATCAATTACGTGGATCTGTTTTTGACCATTACAAGCAGCATGAATCATTAGGGATAACAAGTTACTTATTTTTTTTGGTCTGATTACATAAATATCTTCACTCATAGAATGCGTTCCAGCTCCTTATAGCTATGGCTTAATCTCTTCATCAATCCTTCGGGTATATGATTTTGTTCAAGCACAGTGCCTGATGGCAGAAGCTTGTTGCGTGCACCCATGTAAACACCGCCGATATAGGTTGCGCTATATTGCCAGCAGCCGTTTATGGTATCCATGATCGCAATTGCTCCGGAGGATAAAGCCGGTGCAATATATGGCTTATAGCCATGATTTCTAAGTTCTAGATTGGCGTTTCTTGCTTGCTCTGTAAGCTTTATGGACAGATCATCGTTATAACTGACTATACTGTCTGCAATAACCAAGTGTTCGCCATGGGGACCAAAGGCTCTGCCTTCGCTGAGGTAATGCTTTGTATGTTCGGAACGAGCTGCGTAATAGGCGGCTCTTGCATTCATAACACCTAGTCCGTAGCCTCTTATTTGTTCAGGAGCAAGACCTTTAAAGTCATATGTACCAGTTTCATCTGTGTTGCTTTGAATCAACACTTTCTTGCATAATAGGTCTACTGGATCTGATACTACTGCGAAGATACCTTTAAAGCCCGCTTCTCTTGCCTTTTGAGCGTATAAACCTATGATCTTTGAGTTACCTTCAAATTGTGCCATTCTGACATCCACACCTTTACTGTCAAGGGCAGGGATGCCCACCGTGACACAAAATACAAACATGTCACAGTCAAAAAGCTTATTTTCTTCAACAGCAAAGATGTTGGGACTTGCAGCTTGATTTGGAAAGAGTATTTGATTGGCTTCGAATTCCCATCTTTTTACCTTCGTAGCGTCTATGTCATAAATGCCAATTTCACTGATTTTTCTTTCTCCCAGCAGCTTTAAGCCTATAAGCAGTGTACTGCCAACATCGCCTAAACCAACAAGGTTGATGCGCCATGAAGAGGGGGGCTTATCCTCTAAGCTGTCCTGCCAATTGTGATAGCTGGTATTTATTGCTTTAATATTGCCTTTTTCAGCTTTTTCCAATATCCATTCAGGAAGCTCTTCATTACTAGTGTCATACAGCTGCAACAGTTGAAGCGTCTCTTCCTTGATATCCATGAGAGATGGGGAGGACAGGCAAAAGCTTTTTCTGGATTTGTAAGGATCTAAGGCTAGTAAATAATAAAGCATCGCCTCACTTTCAATCAAAGCTTGCTCTTCAGCCGGCTCCAGTTCAGCATATTCAATCTCAATCTGAGAAAAAAATAGGTTGTCTTTATGCTTATAATAGTACATAGAACCTCCGATCAAAGTAGAATATTTTTCAATCGTCTAAGCAGCTCCAAATCGTTTTTAATATAAACAGAGGGTGCTGCGTTGTAATCATAGTTCATGGATCTTCCATGATCAGGACAGCGAGGCGTGGTAAGCACTTGACCAATGGAATTAAGGGTCAAGCTTCGTTCATGCATAAGCTGATATTCATTTTCAATCGCTGTCATGATACTTAAGGTATTTTCCAATGAAATCTCCGACATATTATATATAGCTTCCTTTGAAGCTCCGATTAAGAAGGTTGGAGAAGTAAAGGGCAGTATCAAGTTAATAGAAGGCAGCAGATTTTTTTGTGATAAATATCCTCGCCACATTGCATCACCGCCTATATAGGGGTAGAAGCTGCTTTCGGTAAACCATGCCTTCATTTTAGGTATAAAGTAAGCACTTTCAACTTCTCTATTTTGTATTTCCATCAGTTCCTTACCTTTACCTGACAAAATACCTACTACTATTTTTTGTACTTCAATATTCTCTTTTTTTAGCAGCGGATCCAGCTTCTTAATTCTATAGCCCTTGTGAAGTATATCATCTACAAGTATTATTTTCCGATTAAAGCTTTTTATCATTCTAACCTGTACATCCAAGTCTAAATAATGGGGGAAGGCTGCAACATCAAAGTGTTTCATATCAGAAGCAAACATTTTCTCAGTATGCAGAGATTTTGTTACAGTGTTAGGTACAACACTTTTGTTTAGTATATTGCCATAGGGTACGCACATGGCAGGACCCAGCTGTCTAGGGTTCAGAGAAAAAGGCGGTACACTGTTTTCCTTGCAGATTTTCCTAGTCATTGTTTCATATAGGATATGTCTGTTAAAGGATAATATCAAATTACCGGGATATAGCTGAGCTAATGAATTTTGCAGCCTTTTTCGCGCCTTGATAATAGCTTTTTTTACTGATTCTGTGTTCTTTATAGGATCCTTTATAAAGGCACGGGCATCCAGAATCATTGCACAAGGATTGCTCATGTTTACTCCTAGGGTAGGATTTGCTGAATCTTCTGAGGGTATTTCAAAGAAACCTTGTAATCTCAAAGCTTCATGAACCTGCTTCATATGAGGACTATTAAAAATGCATTTAAACACTGCATATTCATAATCCTTTGCCAGACTAAAGGCCAAGGTTTCAGTCAGCAGAATCTGTGCGAATACTTCAATATCTGCACCGGAGCTTATATATATGCCATCTATCATCAGCATTTTACCAATGGCATTGTTCCGTAAATAATCTGTAGTTCTGCTGTTTTGCATTTCATGATACATCAGATGAGACATCACTCTATGGAAGATGCAAATGCCAAGTATTTTTCCATATTGCTCACTATCCCGGAGTATCAGCATTCTTGCAGAAGGCTTTTCAGTAAAAGCCTTAAGGCTTGCTGAGATTTCGCTGTAAGAGGTGCAGATTAAGCATGAAACCTCCTCTAGAAGCTTCTGCGGAAATTCCTCTACGATCTGTATATCTACAGAAATAGATTGTATAAGGGACTTATATTGCGGCTCACTTTTATAGAAACCATTCTCATAAATGTATCTTTGTGCCAAGGGATCAATGAGCATTGAAATATCCCTGTTTTCATCGATGCTGTTTCTAATTTGCGTAGAGCTGATATCCTCGTACTGCGGAGGCAGCGTAAGTCTTACAATATTGCCTTCAATGTTTTTAAGAGCATCCTCAAGCAACTCATTTTCCTTATCTGAGGTATAGTTGTTTGTAGTTGATAGACTGTTCTTCCTGTCAAAAACAACATGCGAGAAGGTGTGTATTGAATTTTGAAGGTGCTCAGCTTTGTAGCTGGAAGCATTTAAAAGTACATCGCTGCCCACAACGATATATACTTCTGCGTAGTCGAAGTTAAACCTGAGCAGACGTAAATCTGAAGGATTTGCTATATTTGTCGGATAGTCCTCAGGATAAAGATAAATATTCAGCTCATCAGCGATACTCATATTAATAATATTTTTCCTGATCAGGTTTGGTAAAGTACGTTTACTCCAGGAAAACTCATCAACGGACAAATATACCTCAAAGCCCTGATTTCTGATGGCCTTCGCGATTTCCTTATGGCTTAAAGAGAAGGGGTCAAAGGTGCCGGGAAAAAACGCAACCTTATCCGGTTTTTCAAGAATGATGGAGCCATTGTAGAAAATATAGTCGCAAATAAATTTATATATTTCATTTAAGCCGGCAGAGTTTGTAAGGAATGCCAGCTCTTCATTTCTGCTGTCCGTCAGCAATGTCAGTATTTTTTTGGCAGTCAACTTAAATAGCTTGTATTTCGTTTCGATTTGTATCGCTTTGCTGCCAAATATTTCTCTGCACAGCACATAGAAGGATACTTGCTTTATATGATCATCATAATGAACCAGACCATTCAATACGATGCCAATCATTTTAATAAGTCTATTTTGATTTGCGGGATCTTCTTCTTTAAAGTTTTCGCTGTAGGTATGATAATTCGCAATCGCTATTCCAATCGTCCGAAGCAGTAAGGTATTCAATTGTGTGCCTGATTGCTTGATTTTGCTTTCAAAATCCTTTAGGAACTCGTCTAATTCAACAGGCTGAAGAAAGAGTATAATCTTACCTAAGAATTTAGGAATATACTCTGCAAATTGATAGCCTTCGATTTCTAAAGCTCTCAGCAGCTCAATCGACACATCATTGCGCTGTTCTAAGGAGAGGTAAGGTATTATTTGAACCAATGCTTCGCCGGCACGGTTTCTAACTTTGTCTGAAGAGCTAACCTTAAGCAAATTGCAAAAATGCATTGCAGTATAAAAGCCGTTCACTTTAGGATTCAGCATCGTGTAATCCAAAATCATATCAATTTGGGTTCTTTTTATTACCCACTCAGTTGCAGACTTCAGATTGCTGAGAAAGGTAGAAGATACCGATTTAAGATCTTCTTTGTATTTAGCTTCATACTTGTCAATTTTAGGATGACAGCAATGCAGCAGACGCATGAGTTTTAGATTGATAAAGTTCTCTGTCTTGCTTGCGGAAAGCTGTTCTTGGTCAATCAGCAGCCTATTTAACCTATCTGTAATAATATTTAATACATTACCTAGCACAGGGTTGTCTATATTACTATACTTGCTTAGGATGTAATGGGAGACCTCTTTGGCTGCTAATCTAAATGAATAGACTGGATGCTCAAGCAGAGCCAGAAAATGCTCTAAAATCACATCAAAACAGTGATATTCGTAGTCTAAGGGTATATATTTTATAGCTTCTAATAGATAAAGCTTCGTTTCATCATTCTTTTCATAATCGCTGCTGTAATATTTGTTCAATACACATATAAAGCTATCAAGCTGTTTCTGCTTGGAATTTTTAAATAAGGACTTCATCATATAGATTACGCTGTAGGCAATCCAGCTCCTATGCATTGGAATAACCTTGTGATCAGGATTTATCAATAGCTCCATGTACTTATCCAGCAATGATATTCCCGATGCTTCAGGAGCTTCTATTATGCCATTCTGAGGAAGCTCTTTACGGTATTCCTCATCAAAGGACGCAATCAGCAGACCGATCAGCTCGGCACACTGTCTACGTATATAATCCTCAGGATGTACCAACAAGTCATATAAAAATCGAATGGTTATCAATTTTTGTTTTTGAGTTAAATAAGTAGAATATTCTTCAAATAGCCTGATGTACTCCCTCAGACGCTTCCAATCAGATTCGCTTCTGGCAAGCTCCAGGATATCATTTAGAGAGGATTCATCTCTTAAATGATACATGAGGTTGATATTATGATTGATAGCAAGATATTTGATGCTTTGTATAATTTCATGACCATACAGAAGGGAGTAGTGAAGCTTATCAGTATAAAATTTATGTGTTGAAAGATCTAAGTCCTTAACAATATCCGTTCTGACTCCTAGACTAATCATGTAGTCTTCAAAATCCTTCAGCTTCGCATAGACTCTTCTGTAGCGCTTCTCCTTTTTTTCATCCACATTGTCCAGTTTAGCCAATATCACGTCAAAGGATTTTTGTAAATCGTAAATATGCATTTTGTTAGCTTTGTTTTTCACTCTAAAATCCGCATATATGAGTATCAAGGATTCCAGAGGAAGATTCTCCAGCTCCAGATCCCAAGTTGAGTGGTTGACGGCTATGTGGCCAATATAGGTTATATTATGCCTTTTGAACCACTGTTCCGTATAATAATAGTGAAGGTAAGGCACTCTCTTAAGCTCACTGGTCTTACAGCCATATTTGCCTATATCGTGCCCTAGGGCAGCACCGCTGACTCTGCCCATATCTACCGGCAGTCCTGCTTTTTTTAGCTGTCTGCCTATGAATACAGCCAAGTAATTAACGCCGCAAATATGATCCAGGGTATTATAGCCCATAAGCTCTTGGCTTATTTTCATCATTTCATAAATATATTCATGGTTGAATGCCTTCACAAAGGCATTGTATTCATTTGCATTCTCCAGCTCGTCTTTTTCTTCATCTGACAAAAAACTAATCGGATATTTGCTTTGCCATGTATGATCCTCAGTAAGCCTTTGAAAAAGAGAAAATATCCTTAATATATTAAGGTAGATAATGCAAGCAAATTCCAAGTTTTCATTTAGCTCTATGCTGGTTACATGAGAGAAGGACTTATGTAAGGCATATTGATATATATATGCAAGCCAGTCCTTTGGGGCATTTCCTGCGGACAACTCTTCCAAAAGCGGCATGCATAGCTCTAAGGTCGCTTTACAGCTATAATTTTTATTCATCACCATAAAGTTGATGCTTTCTTTGAAGCGCTGACCTTCTATATAGTTCTTAATCGTTTGTCTCAGGATAGGCGCTTCATCTAAGCCCTCGAAGCTCAAAAGCGTGTATTGTATATTATTGTGGATTTCTATAGCGCGAAGGGTGTCCATAATTACCTCCTATACATTGAAAAGGCTTAATTTATTTACAATATTAGTTAACTTATTATATTACTTTTTGGTTTTTTTTTCAAATAATAAGTAAGGGTGAGGCAGTTGTAGTATAATAATACTGACATATGGCGAAATTTATCGCATTAAATCAATTATTTGCATTTACGGAGGATAGTATGAGCAAGAGACAAAGATTGGATAAAATACTGTCAAACTTAGGTTTGGGTACTAGGAAGGAAGTAAAGGATTTAGTCAAAGACGGCGCTGTACAGATAGATGGTATAATAGCAAAGGACTCTGGCTTGCAGGTAGACCCTGTTTTACAGAAGATCAAAGTAAATAATAAAGAGCTTTTATATAGAGAATTTATATATATTATGATGAATAAGCCTCAAGGAGTTGTATCAGCCACAGAGGACAATAGAGATACAACTGTGGTGGATTTGCTGGAGGAAAGCTTGCAAGCCTTTGAACCGGCACCGGTAGGAAGATTGGATAAGGACACGGAGGGGCTTTTGCTTTTAACCAATGACGGGCAGTTAGCACATAAGCTGCTCTCACCCAAGAAGCATGTTCCGAAAACATATTTTGCACATATTGAAGGCAGGGTGGGGCAATCAGATATAGAAGCTTTTGAAAAGGGAATTACTTTAGATGACGGATATGAAACACTTCCTGCACAGCTTAAAGTATTGGTACAGGGGGAGGTATCCCAGGTAGAGATTATTATTTATGAAGGGAAATTCCATCAAATCAAAAGGATGTTTCAAGCTGTAGATAAGAAGGTAGTATATTTAAAGCGAATTGCAATGGGAAATTTGCAGTTGGACGAAAGCTTGGATCATGGAGAGTACAGAGAGCTTCTTGAGGAGGAGTTAAAGCTGCTTCAAGAGTGAGGTCTATTATTTTATTATTCTGTATGTTTATAACGCTTGAAATGTGATACATATAAAATATATAATGGAATAAATAGTACAAAGCCTGAAAGGCCAAGTTTTATTCTAATATAGATATACATCTAATAATTAAGGGGTGCTGACATATGCCAATGGAGATTTACGGAGAAAATAACGAGCCGGAGATTAATATATTTCATTCGCCAGTGATAGAGCTTATTTGCGCTTTACACTTATTAACGGATGCTGCTCATCATCAGTTTGAGTTGAAGTGGGCTGAGGAAATGCTGTCTGCTTTTGATGATGAAGACAAAAGAGCATTGGAAATAATAAAATTGTTTCCTGCCAATGGCATCGAATTATTGAATTTTGTATTGGACAGTGGAGAACTTCAAGATACGGAAGCTTTTTTGAATCATATTGAAAACAGTGATGTAGTAGATTTCTTTTTTTACATTTTAAATGAAGAAATAGATAAATCTAAAATCAGCAGGGCTTTTGAAGAGGTTAAAGAACGTTATAAAATTCAAGAGAAATTAAAATGGCTAATTGATGACAATCATCTAATGGATTTCTTTCAGAACTATGAGGATATTAAGAAAAAGACAATAAAAATTCTTAAAACCATCCTTCGAAGAGGTTTTGATGAAAAGCTGCTTAAATCTCAGGAGCGAATGGTTGAAGGAATTGAATATATTAAGAACTACATAGGCAAGGACTCTATTGATAGCGCTTTAGAAAAGATTTCAGGCAGACCACGTAAATTCTTTGCTGGGTTTAGAGAATACAATATTATCCCTTCCTATTTTGTTTCTCCAAGATTTATACGAATTTTTTCCGGTGATAAGCTGTATGTTGTATTTGACTGCAGAGTTACGAGGGATAAAACACAAGCCATGCTGGATGAGCTTTCTACAATATTGAAGGTAATAGATGACAAAAGCAGGCTGGAAATGCTGAAAATACTTGTAAACAACAAGAGCTACGGCAAAGCAATAGCTGATGTGATTGGCATATCAACACCAACGGTTTCTCATCACTTGGATATATTGAAGCAAGCAGGCTTTGTAAAGGAAGAAAAAATTAGAAATATAAAGTACTTTTATGCAGATAAAGAAAAGCTTAAAAATGTCATTGATGACTTAAATAAATATTTCTTTAGTGCAGAGTAACAAAAAGGGTTTGCTTAAGGCAAACCCTTTTAATATGGAAAATATTATATTAAATAGAATAGCTTAAACATTTATGAATATATTCATCAATAAAAAAGGATAATTTACTAAAATGTTGTATATTAATATATTATTTAAATACTTCATGAAAATCGGATTATGCTTTGCAGAGGTGATTAATAATGGATATAAGAGAAATGATGGAAGCTCGAGAGCAGCAGATGTTGTCTGAATACGCTGCTTATAGCAAAAACACAAAGGGCAGACAGATTGATGAGGAAAAATGCGATATAAGAACGGATTATCAAAGAGATAGAGACAGAATCCTGCATTCAAAAGCCTTTAGAAGACTAAAGCATAAGACCCAGGTATTTATATCTCCGGAGGGAGATCACTATAGAACAAGACTCACACACACCTTAGAGGTATCTCAGATTGGAAGAACAATTGCGAGAGCCTTGAGGTTAAATGAGGACCTCACTGAGGCAATAGCCTTAGGTCATGATTTAGGACATACGCCTTTTGGCCACGCCGGTGAAGAGGTTTTGGGAAAGATACACCCTTTGGGATTTAGACATAATGAACAAAGTCTGCGTGTTGTTGACTTGCTGGAGGGCAATAGGGGACTTAATCTTACCTATGAGGTTCGAGATGGAATACTAAACCACAGCGGCGATGGGGCGCCTGAGACCCTGGAAGGCAAAATAGTAAAATATTCGGATCGAATTGCCTATATCAATCATGATATTGATGATGCTATGAGAGCAGGAATTATTGATGCGGGCAGTATTCCGACGGAATGCATGGAGGTGCTGGGTACAAGTCACAAGCAGCGTATCAATACAATGATCGTAGATATTATTAAAGAAAGCACAGATAAAAAGGACATTGTCATGAGCAAGGATGTAAAATATGCTACAGATAAGCTCAGAAGCTTTATGTTTGAAAGGGTCTATATAGGCTCAACCGCAAAGGTGGAGGAGAAAAAAGCACAAAATATCATCAGAGAGTTATATTACTATTTTTTAGAAAATCCGGAACAAATTCCTCACTACCAAAGCAGTGTAAGAAATCAAGAGGAAATCGAAAGACTTGCTTGCGATTACATAGCAGGCATGACAGATCGATATGCAATAAGCACCTTTGTACAAGTTTTTGTGCCTTTATCTTGGGAGGTTTAATAAAGGCTTCTATTGAAACTTTTTAACAACTAAGGAAGCCTTTTATGAAATGCATTACGGAACATTTGTTTAAGGAAGAGTCAGATGTTCCTATGCATTATAAAATTTTTATTTTATCATAGAGGGAAAATTATTTCATGTGTCGAATAATGTTTAATTCGACTGCCAAAAGAAAAATTCGGTAAAGTATAACAGGTAGGTACGATGAAGATATATGTTGATGCAGATGCTTGTCCCGTCAAGCAGATCGTAATTGACCTTGCCACTAAATATCAGCTTCATGCAGTTTTTATATTCAGTATAAGTCATAGTGGCAATCTTAAGCTGGATAAAGAAAGCAAAAATATAGAACTGGTCATGGTAGACAATGTATCACAAGCCGCTGATATGGCAATAATTAATAGAGTGAAAGCAGAAGACATCGTCATTACGGGAGATTTCGGATTGGCTTCTATCGTTCTTTCAAAAAAGGCAGCCGTCATGTCTCACAGTGGAAAGATTTTTGATGAGAACAGCATTGACAAGCTGTTATTTGAGAGGCATCTTTCTGCTTTTATTAGGAATAGTGGAGGGCGTGTTAAAGGGCCAGCTAAACGAGAGAAGCAGGAGAATGATAAATTTAGAAATGTCCTTGAAAGTGTTATTTTAAAAAAAATGAAGGATATTTAGAAATTTTGGAGAATTATATTATGCACTCTAAACAAAGTTTAAAAAGTATTGATAATAAAGAAAAGGTGGAATAAGAATGTTTTTCTCAGAACAATTGATTTCTGAGATAATAGAAAAAAATGATATTGTGGATGTTATTTCAGATTATATGAGCTTAAAGAAAAGCGGTTCGAATTATATGTGTTTATGCCCTTTTCACTCTGAAAAATCACCCTCCTTTAGCGTTTCTTCTACCAAGCAGATTTTTAACTGCTTTGGCTGCGGAGTTGGAGGCAATGTTATTACCTTTGTTCAAAAGATGGAGAGACTGGAATTTATAGAAGCTCTCAAATTTCTGGCAGATAGAGCCGGTATAGAGGTCAATGACACCAAAAACGAGCAGCAGCTCAAAAAACTAGATTTTTACAAGGCATTATACAGAATAAATCAGGAAACTGCACGCTTCTTTTACAGCAATTTAAATAAATCCAAGGCACCCATGGAATATCTGAAGGGGAGAGGACTGAACGATAATACATTAAAGTCCTTTGGATTAGGATATTCGCTAAATGAGTGGAACAGCCTGATGAACTATTTGCGCCAGAAGGGCTATAGCCAGGAGCTTATGCAAAAAGCAGGACTTATTGCTAAAAGTGAAAAAAGCAGCGGTTACTATGATAAATTTAGGAACAGAGTAATGTTTCCTATCATTGATTTAAAAGGAAATGTGATTGCTTTTGGCGGTAGAGTGATGGATGACTCTAAGCCTAAGTATCTGAATTCTCCTGAAACACCTGTCTTTAACAAAGGCAATAATATATATGGACTGAATTTTGTTAAAAAGCAGCAAAATATTGAGAATATCATTATTGTAGAAGGATACATGGATGTAATTGCATTGCACCAGTATGGAATCACAAATGCTGTGGCTTCCCTGGGTACTGCTTTTACAGAAAACCAGGCTAAACTTCTCAAAAGATTCTCAAATGAAATTATTATTGCTTACGATGCTGATATAGCAGGACAATCAGCAACCTTAAAGGGTTTGGCAATACTTGAAAAAGAAGGCTGCGATGTAAAGGTGCTGACAATACCCTCAGGTAAGGATCCTGATGAATTTGTTCGTAAGGAAGGTGTAGAAGCCTTTAGGGAGAGAATCAGGAAGAGCGTATCCCTGATAGAATACAAAATAGATAACGCAAAAAAAGATTTAAACATAGATAATATTCAAGACAGAATAAGGTTTACAAAAGAATTTTCTTCAATTTTAAAGGACTTAGAAAGCAATGTTGAAATTGATGCCTATATTAAAAAGTATTCCAATATTATGCGAGTCAATGAAGTGGCGATTTACGCCGAGCTGAACAGGTTGAAAGAAAAGCATAAAAATGGAAATAATAAACATAATATAGTAAATAACAAGGATGCACAAGAAAAGCCTAAAAATGGAGAATTAATTGCAGAAATATACCTTTTGAATATATGTATGTCTGATAGCAACAAAGCAAAAAATATATTTAATATGCTAAATCCTGAAAGCTTTACACATTCATTAAATAAGGAAATTGCCTATATTATAGTAAATAAGTTGAATGAAGGAAAAAGCTTGAATGCAGGAGAAATCATAAGCAGACTAGAAAATGTTGAAAAGCAAAACAAAGCAGCAAGGCTTCTAAGCTACGAGCTGCCGGATAAGGAATTGGATGTATTAATTCAATCTAGTATTGATATTATAAATAAATCAAAAATAACAAGAAGAATAGAAGAATTAACATCTAAAATGAATGAGCTTTTTCAGACAGGAGAGAAAGATAAAGCAAATGAAATTTTTAATGAAATTAAGGAACTGCAAAGGATTCGAAAGTAATATCCGGGAAGGGAGGGGACATAATGTCTAATGAAGATTTAAGAATGTCTTATATAAAGGAACTTGTAGAAAAGGGTAAAAAAAGTGGAGTACTAACATACAAGGAAATTGTAGACACTTTTGAAGAAGTAGACATTGACCCAGACCAAATTGATAAGATTTATGAATATTTAGAAACAAAAGGTATAGATGTAATTGGCGCAGTTGAGAGTGATATTGATATTCCGGCTGTAGAAGATGAAGAAGTTGAAGAAGTTGAACTAGATATTACTGTACCTGAGGGCATCAGCATAGATGACCCTGTTAGAATGTATCTAAAGGAAATAGGTAAAGTACCTTTGTTAAGCTCAGATGAAGAAATAGATCTGGCAAAAAGAATAAACAAAGGTGACCAGGAAGCAAAGAAAAAGCTTACAGAAGCTAACTTAAGGCTAGTTGTTAGTATAGCCAAAAGATATGTGGGCAGGGGAATGCTATTTTTAGATCTTATACAAGAAGGTAATTTGGGTCTTATAAAGGCAGTAGAAAAGTTTGAATACACCAAAGGCTTTAAATTTAGTACTTATGCTACTTGGTGGATCAGACAAGCGATTACAAGAGCTATTGCGGACCAAGCAAGAACAATAAGAATACCTGTTCATATGGTTGAGACCATAAACAAACTAATTAGAGTATCCAGACAATTGCTTCAGGAGCTTGGAAGAGATCCTGTGCCTGAGGAAATCGCTGAAGAAATGGGAATGTCAGAGGATAAAGTTAGAGAAATCATGAAGATTGCTCAAGAACCGGTATCCCTCGAAACTCCAATAGGTGAAGAGGAAGATAGCCATTTGGGTGACTTTATTCCTGATGATGATGCGCCTGCACCTGCTGAGTCAGCAGCATTTACCATGCTGAAGGAGCAGTTGTTTGAAGTGCTTGACACACTTACTCCAAGGGAGGAGAAGGTACTTCGTCTAAGATTTGGTTTGGACGATGGAAGAGCAAGAACCTTAGAAGAAGTGGGCAAGGAGTTTAACGTAACCAGAGAGCGTATCAGACAAATAGAAGCTAAGGCGTTAAGAAAGCTTAGACATCCAAGCCGAAGCAAAAAGCTGAAAGACTTCTTGGAATAATATTAAGTAAACTAGAGCAAGCAAAAGTAAAATAAAGTTAGTTCAATTTAAATGTGATTATTCAATAATTATAAACAAAATTGATATTGACTTTTTAATAAAAACTTTGTAAAATAATATTTGTCAGTTATGACGTTCCTCA
>JAQSYD010000045.1 GCA_029256325.1 Clostridia bacterium | reverse complement strand
TGATTCAATGAAAAAGCTTATAAAAAGTATGATATTAGCTACTGTTATACTTTCTTTTTCTACTATAGTTTCTGCCAACTCCGGACCTATATTTTGGCAGGGGTACCCATCTTCAGATGTCATGACAATTGATGCTGATTCTCCAATTGCTGTGAAAAATGAAAATCTTGTTTTCGATTTCTCTGATTATAATGACGCTGACCTTACGATTCGCGGAAAGGTTACGGCAACTTATAACATGGTTAACCCCACAGAGAAAACACAATTAGTCCAAATGGCATTCCCTTATGTAGGAACAATATCTGCTCTTTCCCCCGAAAGCGTTGTCATATCTGCTGATGATATTAAAATACCTTATGACATCTATTTTGGAGAGGTTGTTGAGATACATGGAAATCCTCGATATGAGAAAGAAACAAGCTTTGATTTTGCAAATATCGTAAATGCTATTTCATCAGAACCTTATAACGCTGAGAGCTTTGAAGAAAATGAGAGAGGCAAGCTCTATACCCTCGATATAAAACCGATTCCGAATCAGGTTATAAACATTGCAGTCACTTTTAACAGCAGCAAAAGCAAAGTACTTGCAACTGGATTTAATGCCTATGAACAGAACAATGGCAAAATAAAAATTACAGCCTCCTGTCATAAGCCAGAAACTATTGAGTTCTTTGTTTTAGGAGAGGATATTTCCTTACTGACAAATACCTTTACAGCTGGAAAGCCTAAGGGAGAAACTGATTTGTCCAACTGTCAAGTTGAGACAGAAAATGTGGAATTTAAACCTTATTTTATGGATTATATAAAAAAGCATACGAATCCAAGCACTAGAAGTACGACTTCTGATACCCAGTTATATAATCTTTATGCCAAAGCTCTTGATAAATACTTTAAGGTAAATATGGGCTATTGCTCTGATTATGACTTTATGGAACAAACGGAGTACATAAGAATCATGACTCTTGTTTACACTGTCCAGTTTCCTAAAAACAGTGAGAAAAAGGTAAGTGTCAGTTATAAGACTTCTGGTACAATGGATAAGACAGAAACAGCAAAGCCCCTATACTCATTTGATTATATTTTGAACCCTGCTGAAAATTGGAAGGATTTTAAGAATTTAAATATTGAGGTTATCACACCAAAAGAGGCTCCTTACATTGTAAAAAGTAGTGTTGATTTTATTGAGGGAGAGAATAAGATTTATACAGCAACCCTTGCAGATTTGCCTGAAGAAGACTTATCCTTTACGCTCTATGAGGATAAGAAAATTACACTATTAGATAAGACTGCAGGAGATTTACAGAAAAACTTAGGACATTTTACGCTTCTCATCATAGGTGCACTCATATTTCTCATTAGAATAATGATTATGGTATTTTTAAAAAAGTCAAAATAAATGGCAAAAGGAGTATTTATGAATTCAGAAAGAAAATTCAAGCTTTTAGAGAATGACTATTTTATTAGAATTCTTGGTGCTGAAGATGAAGAAACCCTTCAGCATTTATGTGAGAGATGTATGGATTATTATGAAATTGTAGAGGGTCGCCTGCCTGAAAAGGATGCTGGTCACGAAATTTTAAATGATTTACCCCCTGCAAAGGAATTCAAGGACAAGCATGTTCTGGGATGTTTTAATGAAAATAATATCTTAATAGCAGTTATTGACATCATAGCAGACTACCCCGATCAGGGTGAATGGATCATTGGTCTCTTAATGATTGATCCAAAAGAAAGAGGAAGAGGTCTGGGAAAGGTTCTCCATGAATTCATCAAGAGCTACGTACTAATGCATAAGGCAGATAAATTAAGAATAGGCGTTGTATTGGAAAATATAAAAGCTTATAGTTTTTGGAAGAGCTTAGGATATTATAAAATCAAAAGAGTAAATATGAGGTGTGGTAATAAGGATAATGATGTAGTTGTGATGAACCTGCTATTATCATAAATATCATGCAGACAAACAGGTCTACCCCCATAGAGGAGGAATTATGAAGTTTATTTTATTATTTGGACCACAGGCAGTAGGCAAGATGACAATAGGACAGGAGCTGGAAAAAATAACGGAATTGAAGCTTTTTCACAATCACATGACTATTGAGCTTGTTACGCCATTTTTTAATTATGGCACTGAAACCGGGAAAAAATTAGTTCATCTATTTCGCCAGGAAATATTTGAAGAAGTATCTAAGAGTGATTTATACGGATTGATTTTTACTTATGTATGGGCTTTTGACCACCAATCTGACTGGAATTATGTTGATAGCGTTTGCGAACTCTTTGAATCCCGGGGCGGGGTCGTTTATTTTGTAGAGCTTGAGGCGGATCTCGCTGAAAGACTCGAACGCAATAAAAGTCCACATAGATTAGAACATAAACCTACAAAAAGAAATCTTCTGCGCTCTGAACAAGATTTATTAAGTACAATGAAAAGATACAGATTAAATTCCTTAGAGGGAGAAATCAAAAGAGAGAATTATATTAAAATAAATAATACAAATTTGAGTGCAGAAAAAGTTGCTGAAATCATTAAAGAAAAGTTCCAATTATAGCGAGCTGCTTTTAATGCGATACGCAAAGACATTCTTTTTTAGCCGAATAAGGATATCCTGTGTATCGAATACTATCCTATAAACGTGGTGTTTTGGTCTGTTTTAATTTATAGAGTAAATATTGCGAGGGATTAATTATGAATAGGTTAGTATTAATGTTGGCATTATCGATATTCGTATTATTCGGGTCATATTTACACTGAATGTAAAGCCGAAGGACGATGCGCTGATCACAATCGTACCTATTGGCGTAGATTTATCTTCATTTAACGAGAAAATTCAGAGAGTAGAAGAATTAAACGTTGAAGCTGATGATAAGAAATACAACATTTTTATAGCGGATATTGTAAAAAAAGATATTCTTGAGAGCATGCCCTTAGCAGATCGAAGAGATGATGCACCCTTTGATGTAGCTTGTATTTATCCTGCTGTTGAAACAGCAGCCGTTTTAGATCTAAAAACAGTAGATATGAATACCTTGCCGGAAAAGGACATCAAAAACATGAAGTGTCTTATTGATATCGACAATGATGCAGTCCCTGATATTGCTATTGTCCAAATTGAAGATGATTATATTGTTTCGAGATATTATTTAAAGGAAAATGGTACATGGAAGCTGTTAAAGGAGATATTGCCGCTATAACATGTGATGAATCCGACGATTAATCAAGTAGAAGGTGAAAAAGTGAAAAAGCTCATTATTATAAATGGAACAATGGGTGTAGGGAAAAGCACAGTATGCAGCATATTGTTGGACAAGCTTGAACCAAGCGTGTATTTAGATGGTGATTGGTGTTGGAATATGAATCCATTCATTGTCTCAGAAGAGAATAAAGCAATGGTTATAAGCAACATCACCCATCTGCTAAAATCATATTTAAATAATTCAGGTTATCAATATGTTATATTTTGTTGGGTAATTCACCAAGAAGATATATTTGACCTGATAGTAAAGCCTCTTCAAGAAGTTGAATTTGAACTTTATAAAATTTCTTTAGTTTGTTCTGAAAGTGCACTTAGAAATCGGCTGGAAATTGATGTGCAAAAGGGCTTAAGATCAGCGGACTTGATTGATAGAAGTCTGCAAAGATTAGCGCTGTATGAAAAGATGGATACTATTAAACTCGATGTCAGTACGCTTACCCCGCAACAAGCAGCGATGGAAATCATCAAGATCGTACAAGAAGATGTGTAAAATGCAATAGCTTTTATATCTGTGAGATTAATGATAAAATTGTTTCAACGGTTAATATTTCTCACCTTTCATCACACTGTGCAGGAATAAGTCAATATATATATCCCTGGATAAGGAGTATTAAATGAAAATAATAAAAACAGACGAATATGATATCGATGCTCAGTTAGAAAGAAGCATTCTAGGTCTATTGATAGAGAGTTTTCCAGATTTATATCCTCAAGACAGAATATATTATAAGCAACTGCCTCACTTCAGATATTTAGTCTATGATGAAAAAGTACTTGTTGCACATGTAGCACTAGATTATAGAATCATGAATTTAAATGGAAGTACCATAAAGGTACTAGGTATCATAGACCTATGTGTAAAAAGAGAGTATAGGAGTAAAAAACTAGCCTCAGAGCTTTTAAATGAAGTTGATGCCTTTTCAAGAATGCACAACATAGATTTCCTATTGCTTTTTGCTGATATTGATGGCCTTTATCACAAAAACGGCTTTATTGGTGTAAAAAATATATGTAAGTGGTTGAGGATAGACGAACATAAAACACTAGGTGTTGGAGAAGAAGTTGTAAAAGAGCTCATGATAAAAAAAACAGGAAGCAAAGACTAATATCCGCTTTATTAATAGCCGCCCTATTCAACTATTTATGGAGCTTTACAACTGCCCACGAAGCTGCCGCCATTGGCATCATTGGTGGTGCTGATGGGCCTACAAGCATTTTTATTAGCGGCAAAGATTCAACCATCCTAAGTCTTTTTATACTTAGGGCAATATTTACCCCTGCAGTACCTGGTCTTATTGCATTCATTATCATGATGCTTCTTTATAGACCAGTAAGACTGCTGGTTAAAAGCAAACAGGGACATCAATAGGTTTAATGATCAAATTAGGGGGGTGATGCTATGTTTCGCCTGGATAATGAAAAGTCAGTGAACTATCAAATGATTACCACTATTATTATTTTGATATCTGTATTATCTTTGATATTGACACAGATGCTTGATGATACAAAGTATGAGTTTATTTTTAGAGGCCTATGGGTTTTAACAGCCTCTCTATGGGGCATTGCAAATGGGACAAAAGAGATTTTTATTAGGAGAAATAAAGCCGGCTATCTTTATTATTTAGGTGTTTTTATCTTTTTACTGGTTATTTTATATATTCGTTTTTTTATAAATTAACAAAATATCTAGGATTTTAGTCGTTATATGGTACATTATATAAAGAGGAGCTAGTAAGACTATAAGCTTGCTGCAGGCAGATAATCATTCATTTTAAGTGATTTAGCTTAACAAAGGTCAGGTGTACAAATGAACAACGGTAAAATAACCTATAGAAATGCCAACATAAACGATATCTCTAGTATAATGAAAATAGAACACGCCTCTTTTTCTGAAATAATTTGTGAAGATAAAGCAGTATTTATCGAGAGAATAATGACATTTCCCGATGGCTTCAGAGTAATGGAATGTGATGATGTGATAATTGGATACATTTGTTCAGAGCTTTGGGAAAGGGTAAATGGTTTTTCTGAAGAGCACTTCACCCTTGGGCATTCTATTAAAAAGCGACACAAGTCCCATGGCAGAGAGATATATATATCATCCATGGGACTAAACCCTGAATATCGCAGCTTGGGCCTTGGAAATACAATGTTTAATGAGTTTGTAAAACATATAACCAGTAAGCTTGCTTATTTAGAATCCATTGTATTAATTGTTTCAGAAAAGTGGTCTAAGGCAATATTAGGAGGAATTTATATATGGAAACGAATGAACTTAGACTTGCAGTTCTCATTGATGCCGAAAACGTACCCTACGGCAACGTGAAAGGAATCATGGAGGAAATTGCAACTTATGGAATACCAACAATAAAGCGCATTTACGGCGATTGGACAAAGCCTAATGTGACAGGCTGGAAAAATGTATTATTGGTAAACGCTATCACTCCAATCCAGCAGTACAGCTATACAAATGGAAAAAACTCTTCCGATTCAGCAATGATTATTGATGCAATGGATATATTGTATTCTGACAAGGTAGAAGGTTTTTGCATAATCTCCAGTGACAGTGATTTTACACGGCTAGCTATTCGACTCAGAGAGGCGGGCATGAAGGTTTTCGGAATCGGCGAAAGAAAAACCCCTAATCCCTTCATTGTAGCCTGCGACAAGTTCACTTATATTGAGATCATAGGCTCCAGTAATGTTCATAAGGACGACAACATTGAAAAGCAAAAGGATGATGCGGTGTTAAAGCAATCCAACGATGCAATTATAAAGATTGGAAGAGAAATTATATCATTAATTTCAAATACCATCAATGATATAGCGGATGAAGAAGGCTGGGCTTTCCTTGCAGAGGTTGGCAATCTGATTCAGAAAAAGCAACCGGACTTTGATGCCCGCAACTACGGCTTTTCTAAGCTAACACCTCTTATTAGAAACCTAAAGCAATTTGAGATTGATGAAAGAGATACCAACAACAGCAAGGTGAAGCATATCTATGTAAGAAACAAAAAGTAGTATAACGCTATTCACTCAAAAGGTGAAGGAAATCCTCCTTCACCTTTTATAATGCCTTATCTGATCTATAGGCTTAAAGCCTAATCTTTCATAAATTCTCCCGGCATCCATATTATCATATTGTAGATACAAATCCTTACCTTCAGCTATCAATTGACCGCATAGCTTCTTCAAACACTGGGTAGCCAGTCCCTTGCCTTGGAACTCCGGTGCTGTACCCACTCCTACAATCAAAGCTGAGGTATTTTCCTCAAACTCACTTTGCACTACACAGACTATTCTCCCCTCCTGTCTAATACAAACACCACGTCCTCTGCCGCTTCGCAACCGCTTTTCCATAACAGCTTTTGAACTAAAGGTTGTAAATATCTTTTCGTAAAGCTTAACAACCTCATCCAAGTCTTCTACCTTTAAAAAATCTACTTGCATGTTAGCTTCAAATTCTTCAGCTTTACTACCATCTAATTTAGCAATAATAGCTCCTTCCATGACATCAGAAAACAAGCCTTTGTTCAATAGCTTATCACAATAGCTGCGGGAAGAAATTAAAGAACCAAATTCCATTGCAGATATATATTCAGCAAAATCCTCAACATCGAAATCTCCCTTGGCATAAAACTGCAAATTCCCTGATAGCCGCTTCAATAATACAGCCTTTAACTCGCCTGCCTCATCCCATTCTCCTATGATTCTTTCATATACCGGCTTGTCACCTTCAAAACCCAATCTCACAAAATAATTTCTTGCATTATCCTGTTTAATATACTCATAAACAATAGAATATTCATTCTTTCGGATTTCTCTAATCAAGCTTACCCTCCTAACGACTGCAATAATTTTACTTCATTATACTACTGATTATTCTCACCCAACAATACCTTTTTAAGCTTGCCAAGGAAAAAACCTGACACAATGGGGGCAAGGCTGATAAATATTAAGTATCCCTGCAATACGGCAGGTTCTGTGGAAATATTGAGAAGCATCAGTAATATTACTGCACTTACAATACGTCCTGAGTTCAGCATGATATCTTTGTTAATCATATACTCAATTCTCATATCCTCATCATGTGCTCTGTTTATGACATTATAGGTTGAAGAGGACAGTTGTATCAAGAAAAAGGGTATAAATACTGCATCTATAACAACATATAGCAGTAATGTGGCATATTTTACTTCTGCAGCCAAACCAAGCACTGCAAAAAAAGAGCCCACGCTTCCAATGATGATTGATAGCCTTCTACGCGGTGGTTTTACAACTTTTTGAACAAATGCATAGGATGCAGCAGATAACAAGGATGCGATCAATGTAAGCTGTCCTAAGGACAATTCACTCTGTGTGGTCTCCATGATGAGTATGTTCACTAAATATACGATTATTACATCTCTAAATCCCCAAAAGATAGTGCTTTTTCTGATCATGCTCCAATCCTGACAGTTTGTTGAAAAAGCTTTTTTATAGTTCAATTTCCCTGCATAGTTCTTGCATTTCAAGGTCAAGCTTATAACTATTAATATCACAAAAATCATCAGCGTCATTGCAAAAACAATTTTATAACCTGTAATTCCCTTAAAGATACTAATGATATAAGCTGCAGTAATAGGCGCCACTGCCGATGCTATGCCTGCACAACTACCATTAAAGCCGTTAAAGGTATCTCTATTGTTGATACCTGTATAATCAAAGCATAGCGTATTAAAGGCCAACCAATAGAAGCCAGAACCAATTCCATGGATAACACCTAAAAGATAAATAAAAATGGTGCCTTTGCCTCCCACTAGCAGTATTACGCTAAAAAACAGGGCATAAGCCAACAATCCAAGCCTTAGTGGCCATATTCCATTCCTTTTCTTTGCAATAATTCCACCTAAAATAAATATCATGGGTATCACGATATAATGCATCATATTATACATAACAATGATGATGAAATTATTAGTCTGCCTCCAAAAGAACACATTGACAAAAATATTGGAAAGTCCCATAGCAAAGGTAAATAGAGTACTTACAAGCAATAGAACCTTTGCATCCTTACACATAACGTCACTCCTTTAGTTATTGATGCTTCTTTATTATTTGCACACAACACCAAAATTTATTATTCAAAGGACATGTAAAATTTGTATTTACATAAACAAATGTACATGGTACTGTATTAATTATTGGAGGTTTGTTATGTATAAATTAAAATTTAAAACAATATTACCGGGTATGCTTCTGGCTTTCGCTATAGCATTACCTGCATGGTATCTTGGCAAATTGCTCCCTATTATGGGAGGTCCGGTGTTTGGTATACTCATTGGTATTATTGCTGCCTTCTGGAAAAGACCGGCAGTGTACAATGAAGGTATAAAATTTACATCTAAAAAGCTGTTGCAGGCTGCAATCATCTTATTGGGCTTTGAAATGAATTTATACAATGTTATAAAAGTAGGCAGTCAAAGCCTGTTGGTTATGCTTTTCACATTGACGGCAGCTTTTTTAACAGCATGGCTTGTAGGGCGCACCCTAAAGCTGCAAGGTAATGTTGCAACCCTTATTGGTGTAGGAACCGCTATTTGCGGAGGATCAGCCATAGCTGCGACAGCACCGGTCATTCAAGCAGAGGATAAGGAAATTGCCTTTTCAATTTCCACAATATTTTTGTTCAATGTAGCTGCCGTTTTTATATTTCCCGCCCTTGGCCATCTGCTGAATATGAGTGATATTGGCTTTGGCATATGGGCAGGTACTGCTATAAATGATACATCCTCCGTCGTCGCTGCCGGTTATTCTTACAGTGACGCTGCCGGTACGCTGGCTACCATTGTGAAGCTTACCAGAACCCTAATGATCATTCCTATTACTTTAGTTCTTGCAATTTATACCCATAGAAGGTCAGCACAAGGCATGAGCTTTAGTTTGACAAAGATTTTCCCATGGTTTGTACTGGGGTTTCTTGCAGCTTCTATCATAAGTACAACCGGCATTATTACGCCTGAAACGGGTAAATTGCTGGCTCAAACAGGCAAGTTCTTCATTGTAATGGCTATGGCAGCCATAGGTCTTAATACAAATTTAAAGCAGCTTATCAGCAACGGCATTAAGCCAATTTTACTAGGCTTGTCCTGTTGGTTTGCAGTAGCTGTGACATCAATCCTTGTGCAATATATACTAAAGTTATGGTAAATATAAATGGCAAGCTTTACGCTTGCCATTTTATTTTAATAATGCACTCTAACCAACCAGTATCTTATGCTGGAATTGCTCCAACCCAAGTCCCAGGGCACTCTGTTTCGATCTGTATTGTGACAGCTAACCAATGTATAGCCTTTGGAATCTGCTCCTGTAACAACGGAAATGTGGGTGATATCTCCTTTTTTTTCATAAGCTATAAAATCTCCCGGCAGCAGCTTGTAAGAAGCCTTGTAAACCTTCTCATAGCTTCCATATGCAATTAAAGAGGCTCTGCCGCTATTCAGCATATAGCTTTTAAAGCTATCGGCATTTACCCAAGAGCTGGTAGCTCCGCTTCTATCATAGCCCCAGCTAGAGGTTTTTTTAAACTTGCCCCCTTCATGTAAAACCTGAGATGCAAAATTTGCACAGTCTCCACCTTGAGAATTATAGTTTCTGTATGCCTTATTATACTTGAAATTAAACTGCTCTTCGCTGGCAGCTCCACAGTACCTGTCGGCATATTCAATTGCACCCATACGTCTTTCCCCAATGTCTGAAAATTCCCTTTGCTTTTGGGATAATATAAATTCCTTTATACTGCCACTGTCAATTCTCTCCAAATTCAAGGAATCGCCAAAGGGATCCTTATACCATTCCTTGGCTACAATCCAATCCTCCGCCTGTTCTACCAAATCCAATACGTGATATGTACCTATTCTGAAGCTATTTACTTCACCAGGACTTCCCTCATAAACGTATTTGTATTCCGTTGAACAAAGAAGATTTATAGATATTTTATCCCCTTTATCCTTTATACTTCTAAATACAATGGTGGGGTTAATCTCAGTAAATTTCACGCCTTGTTTTTGCTCCCATTTATGTAAATACTTTACCTTCCTCAGCTCATACTCATATGCCCATGTACCATATTTTGTATTTGTATCATACATAGACTTTATCAGTTCAATATCTCCGTTTATAATGGCGATATTTCTGTTTTGAAACATACTCCGCACTTCTGCCTGTACTTCTTCATCCATCTTGAATACTGTTCTCATCACCCCCCCTGATAAGCCTGTATCCAGTGCAACAATCATTGCGAGAAATATCAATAGGTTGATTAGCCTCGGCTTATATTTCTTTATAAAAGTGAATTGCATAGCATGATTCCCCTCTGGCTTATAATATAATTTTGCTTATATCTAATATATTGCAATGTCCATGCTAAAAAGTACTAAATTATTGCAGAGAAATGAAAAAACTGCAAATGAATGCATTTATTATCTATAAATCCCTGAGCCACCGAGGGCATCATTCCCTACAGACTATTTTAAAGCCTCTTCAATCTTATATATTGCCCAGGTGACCTTATCATTCTCAGGGGCACCCTTGTACCACAGCTCTCCGCTTTCTGGCTCATCCCCAAAGTATCTGGCTTTCATGATGATCTCAGGTCTATATTCAAAATGTAATATATCAAAATGCCCCCATTTTCCACCCCAAACAAAGTTGTTCTTCTCAAAGATCTTTACAATTTCCTTTGGATAGCTTTCCAGACGCTTTTGTCCCTGCTCCCTCGTTGCCCACTGCCAATAATCTCTGCTGTCTCTGGCTAGATCGATTGCAATTCCAAAGGCATGCGGACTCAGACGATTGGTTCCCGATATTAATCTATAGTTGAATGTACCACTGGATGGAAATGCTGCTGCCGCTATCCTATTATTGCTTTGCGCTAAAGGGTTAAGCTCTTCCATAGCTGCTTTTAGGGCATCACCAGCTCCATTGCTTTTACTGAACTGAAGACTCTTTCCACCCACCTTGATATTCCCCAATTGTTTTTCAATCTGCTGCTGATTACTGCCGTAAACTTCCTTCAGCAAACCATACATTCTTACCCGACCGGGATCATAATCCTTTTCCATCAGTAAGCCGGTAGTTGTCAATGGATATACTTGCTCCAACATGTCCTGTATATCCGGACTTGCCATCTTACCATCCATACTTTTCACTTTTTGATCATCATAAATAAGCTTCAAACCTGATTTAAGAACCAAATAAACTTTATTATCCTCTGCCTTCTCTATACCATCGATATGCTCCGGATAAGCCAGTAATAGACACAACAAGTCCTGCTTCATGGTAATGTCATAGCTTGATATAGCTTCTGGCGCTACAAAAGCACTGCCTTGACTAGGGTCCTTGATTATATAAATTGTGGAAATAAAAAGCGCCAAAATCATAAAAGTTATAGCGATCAATTTTTTCATCATTTACCCTCTTTTCTAAAACTTTTATCTGTCAGCTTGTTAATATAAACTATACTTATATGCTTACCCTATAGCTTGTTTCATATGTACAAAAAAGCATATGTTAATCATACCCAATGAAAAACATATGCAAATCAAATTTATACTTTTTTATTTTTTATCTAGATCCACATCAAACCAAAATTACTTACTTCATAATCAATTCTACAGGGCAGTGGTCTGAACCAAGCACTTCAGCATAAATACCTGCACTTACCAATCTATCCTTTAATCCTTCTGATACTACAAAGTAGTCAATACGCCACCCTGCGTTGTTCGCTCTGGCATTGAAGCGATAGCTCCACCATGTGTATGCACCCTCCTTGCCAGGATTGAAATATCTATAGGTATCTATAAAGCCACTCCCAAGAAGCTCCGTAAACTTATTTCTTTCTTCATCGGTGAAGCCTGCATTTTTTCTGTTGCTGTTTGGATTCTTCAAGTCTATTTCCTTATGAGCAACATTTAAATCCCCGCAAAGTATTACAGGTTTTTTGCTGTCCAATTGCTGAATATAGCTCCTGAACGCATCCTCCCAGTTCATTCTGTAATCAAGACGCGCCAGCTCATTCTGCGAATTAGGTGTATAGCAGGTAACTGCATAAAAATCCTCAAATTCCAAGGTTATGACTCTACCTTCCTTGTCATGCTCTTCTTTGTTAATGCCATAACTGACACTGATAGGTTTCTGTTTGCAGAACATCGCTACTCCGGAATATCCTTTTTTCTCAGCGTAATTCCAATATTGATGATAGCCTTCTAAAGCTAAATCTATTTGTCCCTCCTGCAGCTTGGTTTCCTGCAGACAAAATATATCTGCATCCATTTCCTTGAAAAAATCCAAAAATCCCTTTTGAACACAAGCCCTTATGCCATTTACATTCCATGAAATAAACTTCATATGCAATTTCTCCTTTGTAATACAGCTTTTAAATTTATTATAGCATTATATAAATGCGTAATTCCAGACATAAAGCACAAAACAAAAGGGCACTCTCTCGAATACCCCATTTTACTAAAACTCATTATATTCATATTTCTACTTCCTCATCTTCACAATCATAAAATAGCTGTTTGCCAGAACAAGTATGCTGCCCACCATTGCAAGGCAAATAAAAGCAAAGCTTAAAGAATATCTGTCTCCAATGACCCCTATGACAGGGAACAAGGTTATCATAAAAAAGCTAAATACCATGCTGGCAAAGGAAAGTATCGTCGCACGATTCTCACTGGGTATCATTTTATTTATATAATCACTGACAGCTACAAAAATAATTCCTTCCGTTACCATCATCATAATGAACAGTACATAATGATATTTGCTTAGGGCTATTCCCCAAATGCACGCTATAGTTATGATTGGTATTAGAAGCAGGATTCCCTGTTCCTTTATTCTTCTTTCTATCCTATGAATCTGTGTAGCAGTTATGGCAGCCGCCAAAGAGGAAACAGCATATATGACTCCGATTGCAGCCTCGTTGTAACCATCTGCCTTGAGATAATTCTGTAAATAGAAGAAAATACACGTGCAAAACGCCATAATACTTTGTGTAAATATGATTAAAGTACCTATCCTCGGGTTGTTGACGATAACTTTTAGACTAGTGCTTACCTGCTTTATAAACATATTCTCCTTGCTTCCATCCCTATGAGCAATTCCAATGCTTGGCTCCTTAAATGAAAAGGATTGGAGAGCGGTAATGATTCCGACTGCGATGGTCAAGGTAAAGGCTGTACTATAGTTTTTGAAAGCCAATATGCCGCCAATCAGGAAGGAAATCGTACTTGCTGCTTGATAAAACACTTCTTTGTTGCCATTCACCTTCATAAATTGGTCTTCTTCACCAATCTCCTTCAAGGAATCATATATCAATGCATCCCCTGCTCCCGATTCCAGGTTATAGGATAGCGCAGTAAATATAAAGGAAACTGCAAACATCCAAAAGCTATTGGATAGAAGCAGGATAATGACGCTTATAAGGGATGTCAATCTGCCAACGATCCTGCTTATGCGTCTTCCAAATAGATCCGCTACAGCCCCCGTAGGAACCTCCATTGTAAAGGAGGTCACGTGAAATATAGTTTCCAGCAGACCCAACTGCGTCAAGCTCATACCCTTGCCGGCCAAATATATCATCCAGATTCCTCGAGTGAAATCTATATTTTGCAATAATATATATAAATAGTTCTTATTCACATTTCTTTTTAGTTGTATATTCTTTTCCATTATTTCTCCTCCATTTATATGCATTGCACGAAACATCTCTCTCACATGGAAACATCATGTGCAAAACATTTTCATCCCATATTCAGTTAAGCTGTTTTTAATGCTTGCCCTCCCAACCAAATGTGTCCAGAACAATAAAAATACCCCTAAGCAGAAGCTCTACTTAGGGGTACTATCCTCTAATTATGAATAACAAAGCTCTACACTGTCAGGTTTACATAATCTTTATTTTTGGACACACTTTCCCCTTTGTGTCCAAAATTTGCTGTAATAGCATGGGCATAAGCTAAATATTCTATTATGCTGTTATTTAAAGCCATCATACCCATTTCCTCCCATAGTGTATATCATTATTGTAATATATTTAAAGTTGAACTTCAACACCTTGATATTATCTGAGAGATTTAATTTTATTCTTAATAGATTTACGTAAAGAGCTGATGGTAAATAAGGGTCCCTTTACAGCATTAGACATAGCCTTCATTAGGAACGGCAGATTGCTAAACTGATTAGGGTTCTCATTTATCAAATAGGTCCATGTGGCACTTGGAGTCTTAATTCCCTCACTTTCTAAGTCAATACCATCTTTAGTAATGGAGGCACTATTAAAGGCTTTTACTATATCGTTCTCCAAATTTGCAACAAGCTCTTCAAACGCTTGCACTGCTTGCTTATTAAACTCATGTAAAGGATTCTGCTTTCCTATTACCATCAAATGTATGCTTTCTTTTACATAGGAAATATAATCTAGATAATCCGCCCAGTGCTTATTGATGTAATATAGCGTAAGCTGCTTCTCAACCTTCTGCAACAGCTCTTTGCCATAACGAAGCTCCATGTCCCCGTAACTTTCATAGGACTTATGAAATAAAAGCTCTGGCATAAGAGCGTCTGTCAGTATATCCTGCCGCCATTTATGAATAATGCGCCTCTGCTGCTCCAATATAAAAGAATACTTCCACAGCTGCACTCTCATATCTGAATTATAGCCCTCAACGATGCGCTGCCCACCTTCAATGATTCGCTTAAATGCGGCGCTATTCTGCAATTCTTCCTTTGACATAGTTGAAAAATCTGCAGGAGCAGCCTTTAGTATATTATATTTTTTTATCCACTCATCCTCAAGACTGATAAAAAACCGACTCTCTCCGGGGTCTCCTTGGCGTCCAGCCCTGCCCCTTAACTGCCCATCGATTCGTCGACTTTCGTGACGATTGGTTCCTATGACATACAAGCCCCCCAAGGCAGCTGCCATATTATGCTCATTTCCATTTATACCGCCCAGTTTAATATCCACTCCCCTGCCTGCCATATTGGTGGATACCGTCACAGCACCAAGCTCTCCCGCTTTTGCAATAATTTCCGCTTCTTCCTCATCATTCTTGGCATTTAACACTCTACATGAAATACCCTCAGCTTCAAGTAATCCAACCAGCAGTTCCGACTCTTCTATACAGCCTGTTCCCACAAGTACAGGCTGTCCTGTTCTATGTGCCCTTGCTACCTCAGATACTATGGCTCTATGCTTTGCTTCTTTATTGAAGAAAATATAGTCTTCATGGTCTTTCCTGATACATGGCTTATTTGTAGGTATCGCTGCTACCTCTAAATTATAATACTCCTCAAGCTCCTTCGCCGCTAGTTTTGCAGTCCCTGTCATACCACAGATTTTAGAATAAAGGCTTATAAAATGCTGTAGGGCAATTGAACCCATTATGATTCCTTTGGAGCTAGGCAGCACACCTTCCTTTGCCTCTACTGCTGCATGAAGATTGTCCGGCCAATGTCTCTTATCTGCAATACGGCCTGTAAATTCATCAACGATCTCAATTGTCCCATTTCTTACAATGTAGTCCTTATCCTTTTTCAGCAGTTTCTCTGCATGCAAAGCACAGTTGAGCCTTGTAAGAAGCTGTAGATTTCCATCGTCAAACAAATTCCCACATTTAAGTGCTTTTTCAGCTTTGTATAAGCCTTGATCTGTGAGATATACATTTCCTACATATGGGTCAAGACTATAATCTACTTCTTCGTTCATATTTCGCACCAAGCCTCTTAAACAGACATATACATCTTCATTTTCTTCTATGTTTCCTGCAATGACAAGGGGAATCCGTGCTTCATCTATAAGTATTGAATCTGCTTCATCAATAATGGCGTAATTAAGATTTTTATGCACCAGCTCATTTCTGTCTGTGCATAAAAAATCTCTCAAATAGTCAAAGCCTGCTTCCTTTGCAGTTACATAAGTAACATCCGCTTCAAAAGCCTTTTTTCGTTGCTGCATATTCATGCCTTCCTTTACAAAGCCTACATTCAGCCCAAGAAACTCATATATAGGGCCCATCCAAGCAGCATCTCTGCCTGCTAAATAATCATTAAAGGTCAGTATATGAACCCCTTTGCCTGCCAGTGCATTTAAATAGCCAGGCATAACAGCAGTTAGCGTTTTGCCCTCTCCTGTCTGCATTTCAATGACTTTGCCCTGATGCAGCGCAATAGCCGCAATGATTTGTACATCAAAGGGGCATTGTCCTATGACACGGCTGGCAGCTTCCTTTACCAGTGCGAAGGCTTCAACAAGCAGACTATCTAAAGCTTCACCCTGCTGTGCTTTTATCTTAAGCGCCATAGACTTATGTTTAAGCTCCGGGATTGTCAGGGAGTCCAGCTTTATATGGTTAATTTGTGCAAGTAGATTTTCATAAGGTTTAATGTCATATTCCATAGAGCTATAAATATTCTTAATCCGCTGTGATAAATTTATATTTTTGTTTTTCATAATAATCCTCCTATTATACGCAATCACAATAACACCCTATTATTTAGAGTGCTGTTTCTACCGCTATAAATTGTTGATGATACTAATTTATCACAGAAGGATATCTTGATAGCCTTAAGGTGTGATAGATGATTAGAATTAAAGAACTGAACAAAAATATGATATAATAATCAATTATAAAATGATTGCTGCTTGCCAGCAGTATGCAAGTAATTGTAATTATAGTTTCTAAACACTCCCCAAACAATAACTGTGCACTTTTGAGAAATGCTATAACCATTCCGGAGCATACGGATAAAGCCCTTTTACCAGCCACTATGTCAATGTGTAACAGCGCAATGAAGCCAATTATTAAAATGAGTAGGTAAAAAATTATGACCATTTTCTTTAAGCTCCTTGTGATCAAATCTGTAATCTCATCTATTATATTATACTGAATTATTTTATTTATGTCTGTTACTAAGATGTTAAACATGTATTAGATGCATAGCATTGGTGCAATAATAATGAAGATGATTGATATTAGGAGGTTCCCACTATGAATGAAACGATGAAGACCTTATTGAACAGAAGAAGTACAAGAGCTTATAAGCCTGAACAAATTAAAGAAGCCGAGCTAAGTAATATACTGGAGGGCGGCAAATTTGCACCAAGTGCCATTAACGAACAGCCTTGGCATTTTACTGTCGTGCAAAATAAACAACTATTGAATAAAATAAATGAAGCCTGCAAAGCTGAATTAATAAAATCCGGCCATCAAGTCTTAGCAGACCAAGCAAAGAAAGAAGATTTCAGTGTGTTTTACAATTCGCCTACACTTATCATAGTATCAGGCAATGAAAAAACGATAACACCTCAGATTGACTGCGCACTAGCTCTGGGAAACATGTTTCTTGCAGCAGAATCTATAGGAATAGGCTCTTGCTGGATACATGCCATTGCAGGTGTTCTAAATAGCGAAGATGGCGCTGAATTAAGAAAAGAACTTAACATCCCACAAGGTCATATGGTATACTGTTCCGGTTCTTTTGGCTATAAGGCTATGGAACCTGAAGCACCTGAAAGAAAAGAAAACACTGTAAGTATCATCAGATAAACAAGGTGCCATCAGCTAAGATGGCACCTTAATTTTACATTTATAAGCTTTCCTAAACCAACTTTTTTCCCTTCATGGCTGTTGTCACATATACGCCTGCAAATACCAATACCCCCCCTAATATCTGGGCTGTTGTTATTTTATTGCCTAAAACAAGACTGATGCTAGCAGTAAAAACAGGTATCAGATTCAGAAAAATAGCTGTTTTGTTGGCACCCAGCTCCTTCACTCCGATATTCCAGAAAATAAAGGAACATACGGAAGGAAATATCGTAATATAAATGATTCCTGTCCAAGCCATTGGGCTAAGTGCAGCAATATCAATGCCTTGATAAATTGCAAATGGCGTCATTAAAATTACAGCTATTACAGAAGATGCAGCAGTAGCTGTAATGGGTGGCACAGACTTGAGGCGCTTGCCAATGATGGAATATATCGTCCATACCAATATTGCTGCAAGCATCAATAAGTCTCCCTTATTATAATCCACTTGAAATATATGTCCTAGATTGCCTCCAGTAAGTATAATAATCACACCTATCAGAGAAAAACCTAACCCTAAAGTCTGCAGCTTTGTAATTCTCTCCTTAAGAAAAATAACAGCAAATATTGCCATTACGGCAGGATTCAATGCACTCACTAAGGCTGCATTGGTGGAAGAGGTATAGTTTAGTGCTTCATATAGAAGCAGTGTATAAATGGTTATACCTAGTATCGCCATGGCTGTAAGCGTCTTCCACTCCTTCATTACAGCTGACCAGCTAGGCTTTTCAAGCACATATGCTACAGCAACTAATATAAAGGATGCCAAAAACCAGCGAGTAAATGTTATCCAAAGAGGTGACATTTCTGCCACCACATATTTCCCAAACACATAATTGCCTGCCCAAAATAAATTGCATAGAACCAACAACAACCAAACCTTGTATTTATTCATATTCAATAACCCCCAATATAAAACGCTCTCATGTTTTATATCCTTTGAGTAGTTTGGAAACCTGCCCCAGCACCCATCTAACATTGCATTACATGGTCCTGATTCTGACCTTCTTTACAGTTTGAAGCTTCCCCTTTATATTGATTTGAGGCAGCTTTCTGGCTACTACATCTCCAGCTTTACCGAAAACCTCTACATAGGAGCAGGTTTCCTGCACATCAATGATGCCTATATCATCCGCACTAATGCCCTCTATGCTGGTGATTGCCCCTAATATATCCCCTGGACGCATCTTTGATTTCTTGCCGGAATTTATGCGTATCTTGGTGATCTCTCTATTTAATCTTTCTGCCTTATCTGCTTTTGCCTTAGGCTTAGATTTAATGCTTTCCTCGAATTCTTCCTTGCCCAATGCTACTTCTTGATCTGTTGGCAGCTCCTTTTGGGGTATCCCTTGCTGTATGTATTCCTCAATCTCATGTAAGAATCTTAACTCTCTCTTGGTTGAGAGCGTGATGGCCACACCTTCTTTGCCTGCGCGTCCTGTTCTGCCTATTCTGTGCACATAGCTTTCATTTTCCATGGGTACCTCATAGTTAATTACATGAGATACATCATCAATATGAAGACCTCTGGCAGCTACATCTGTGGCTATCAGGAAGTGGAACTCTCCTCTTTTAAACCTCTGTATTGTCTCCAGTCGATTGCCCTGTTCCATACCACCGTGCAGTGCCGCACAGTAATAGCGTTCTCTCTTCATTTCTGCCAGAAGCTCTTCGACCTTTTCCCTGGTGTTGCAAAACAATATGCAGCTTTCCGGTTTTTCTGTATAGATGATGCTTTTAACTACATTAAATTTCCTGCTGTCTTCCACTTCATAGTACCATTGCGCGATTTTTTCCACTGTAGGATTTTTTGCTTGAAGCTCAATTTTCAGAGGTTTTACCATGTACTTGTTACATATCTCTTCGATTTTTTCAGGCATAGTGGCAGAAAAAAGCATCGTTCTTCTATCTTTTGGAAGCAATCTCACGATTGCCTCTACCTGATCTATAAATCCCATGTCCAGCATTTTATCTGCTTCATCCAATACCAGATATTTAATATCATCCAAAATTAAATTTCTTCTCTCTATATGATCAAAGGTTCTTCCCGGTGTTCCTACTACGACATGAACTCTCTGCTTTAACTCTCTTTTTTGTATTTCCATCGGCTGCTTGCCAAAAATCGCTGCACATCTTATTCTCTTAAATCGACCTACATGAGAAAAATCTTCTTTTACTTGAACTGCCAGCTCTCTTGTAGGCGTCAGCACCAAAACCTGCGGATTTTTCTGTTCTAACTCAAGCCTTTCGCAAATCGGAATGGCAAATGCAGCTGTCTTTCCGCTGCCTGTCTGAGATTTTACTATGATATCCTTATTTTTTAGGACTTCAGGAATGACCCTTGCCTGCACCTCTGTTGGATTCTCATACCTTAGCTTAAATAGTGCCTTCATGGTTTCTTCACTTAGTCCAAAGGCGTCAAAACTCAATTTACTCATTTTTATATCTCCTAAATTTTTCACTTATTATTTAGTTTTAGTATAGAATAATCTATTATTATTCATACGCAACACGCTCAATGTTTGTGAGCTGTTAAGTAATTGTACCATAATTTTTATGGTAAAAAAAAGAAATAAAAATACATCACAATTTATTGACAAATAATATTGTTAAGCGTATTATATTTCGTATGCGAAATATTTGTGCATAAAATAATTTTAAGAGGTGAATGACTCCATGGAGGAAATGAACAACAGCATAAGAGTAATCAGAATATTAAAAAATGTAATGGAAACTGTAAAACATAATGTGCATCAACATTTCAAAGAGATGAATGTAACAGGTCCGCAAGGAATGCTCATGGGTACTTTAGCCCATTTTGGTGAAATGAAGGTCAGTGATTTAAGTGAAAAACTTGGACTATCCAACAGCACGGTATCCGGAATCATTGATCGATTGGAAAATCAAGGTTTGGTGGAAAGAACCCGAAGCACAGAGGATAGGCGTGTCGTTTATGTAAAGGTAACTGATGCGTTTGTGAAAAACTCTCAAGAACGCTTTCAAAAAATGGAAAAGTTGTTTGAGACTATGATGAGTAAAGCTACGCCAGAAGAGCTGGATGAAATTCTTCAAGGTTTGGACACATTACAGAGAGTTTTAAATAAAAAGTAGAAATAGGAGAAGGTAGAATCATGTTTAAATTAGCTAAATACTTGAAGCCCTTTACTGCATTAATTTTAGCTGCTATCATATTGCTGTTTGTTCAGGCAATGAGTGATCTTGCACTGCCTGATTACATGTCTGACATCGTAAATAATGGTATCCAACAAGGGGGCATAGTCAATGCCGTGCCAAAGGCAGTAAGACAAGAAACCATGAATAAGCTTACCTTATTCATGAATGACAGCGAAAGGGAAGAGGTCCTTAAAAGCTATACATTAGTAGACAAGTCAAGTGCAGCTTATGATAAGTACATCAAGGATTATCCAACCTTGGCAGCAGAGCCTATTTTTATGCTGAACGATATCCATAAGACTGAAGTAGATCGGATTAATTCCATCATGGGTAAAGCATTTCTTGCTGTTTCCGGTATTGAAAATGCTAAGAGCGAAGCAAAGAATGGTCAAATAGAATTTAACGGAACTAAAATTCCGGCTAATACAAATTTGTATGCTATTATCGCACAGCAAACTGATGAACAGCGCAGCCAGCTTGCCAGTTCCATGAATGAGAGATTTACAGCCTTAGGTGATAATATGATTACACAAGCTGCTGTAGTTCCCATAAAAGCAGAATATATGGCTTTGGGTATGAATACAGATAAAATCCAAAGTAATTATATACTTCATGCTGGTATATTCATGCTTTTAATATCCCTGCTCAGCGCAGCCTGCACAGTAGTAGTTGGGTTGTTAGCGGCCAGAGCAGCCGCAGGTTTGTCAAAAAATCTGCGCAAAGACATATTTACTAAGGTAGAGCGCTTTTCTAATACTGAGTTCGATAAATTCTCTACCGCATCGCTTATTACAAGAACCACCAACGATATAACACAAATTCAGATGCTGGTAATCATTATGATAAGAATGGTGATCTATGCCCCCATTATGGGTGTGGGCGGCATAATCAGAGCACTGGGCAAAAGCTCCTCCATGTCATGGATTATAATGCTTGCAGTAGTTGTATTGCTTGGCTTGATACTTACAGTATTCACTGTAGCAATGCCTAAGTTTAAAATAATTCAAAAGCTTATTGACCGATTGAATTTAGTTACCCGAGAAAACCTTACAGGCATGATGGTCATTAGAGCCTTCAATACTCAAGCCTTTGAAGAAAGACGTTTTGATAAAGCGAACAAGGATCTTACAAATACGAATTTGTTCGTTAATCGTGTCATGGTATTTATGATGCCTGCCATGATGCTGATTATGAATGGTGTTACACTGCTTATTGTATGGGTGGGTGCACGCCAGATCGCTGACTCTGCTATGCAGGTTGGCGACATGATGGCATTTATGCAGTATGCTATGCAGATTTTATTCTCATTCCTAATGCTTTCCATGATGTTTATCATGATACCCAGAGCCTCTGTTTCAGCTCAGCGTGTGGCTGAAGTACTAGAAACAAAGTCAACCATAGTAAATCCTAAACAGCCCAAGCGATTTGACAAAGTCGAAGGCATTGTTGAGTTTAAGAATGTTACCTTCAGATATCCCGGTGCCGAAGCGGATGCTCTTAAAAACATCAGCTTCACTGCATTACCAGGTCAAACAACTGCCTTTATCGGCTCAACAGGCTCAGGTAAAACAACACTGATAAACTTGATCCCTCGCTTCTATGATGTAACAAATGGTCAAGTTCTAATTGATGGATTGGATGTAAGAGAGGTTACTCAGCATGACCTTCGTGAAAAAATTGGGTATGTACCTCAAAAAGGAGCATTATTTAGCGGTACAATAGAGTCCAATTTAAAATATGCAGACGAACATGCTACAACTGCAGATATCAGTAGAGCTGCCGAAATTGCTCAAGCAATGGAATTTATTCATGAAAAGCCTGAGGGTATTGCAACAGAAATATCTCAGGGCGGTGCAAACGTTTCCGGCGGACAGAAGCAGCGATTATCCATTGCCCGCGCCTTGGTGAAAAAACCTGTAATCTATATATTTGATGATAGCTTTTCAGCTCTTGACTTTAAGACGGATGCAGCACTTAGAAAAGCCCTTAAGGAACAGACGGAATCAAGTACAGTACTAATCGTTGCACAACGTATTTCAACTATTATAAGTGCTGAGCAGATCATAGTTCTTGAGGATGGTAAGGTTGTAGGTGCCGGCACTCATAAAGAGCTTATGGAGACCTGTGAAACCTATCAGGAAATCGCTTTATCACAGCTCTCAAAGGAGGAATTGGCATGAGTGAAAAAAGAAGACGCAGCGGCGGCGGACATATGGGCCCCGGCGGAGGTATGATGCAGGGCGGTGAAAAAGCTCGTAACTTCAAAGGCACAATGAAAAGGCTTATCGCACATTTAAGTGTGTATAAAATATCAATTATCATCGTATTTACATTCGCAATTGCCAGTGCTGTATTCTCCATCTTTGGCCCTGAAATTCTAGGCAGAGCCACAACAAAGCTGTTCGAAGGCATTATGAGCAAGATTGCAGGCACTGGTACAGGCATTGATTTTGAATATATTGGTGATATACTACTCACTCTTTTGGGTCTTTACCTCCTTAGTGCATTGTTCAGCTATATACAAGGCTGGGTCATGTCCGGTGTTTCAATGAAGGTAAGCTATGGCTTCAGAAAGGATATTTCCCAGAAAATAAATCGCATGCCTCTAAGATATTTTGATGGTACGAATCACGGAGAGGTGTTGTCTCGCGTTACCAATGACGTTGATACCCTAAGTCAAACTCTTAACCAAAGCTTGACTCAGATTATTACATCAGTTACTACCGTTATCGGAGTACTGTTTATGATGTTTAGAATAAGCTGGTTAATGACGCTTGTTGCTCTTTTTATACTTCCCGTATCGATGGTTTTGATCATGTTCGTTGTAAAACGCTCACAGAAGTATTTTAAGGAGCAGCAGGATTACTTGGGACATCTAAATGGCCATGTAGAGGAAATGTATGGTGGTCACGTAGTAATGAAAGCCTTTAATGGTGAAGAAAAAAGCGTGGAAAAATTTGAGGGCTTAAATGATAAGCTTTATGGTGTAGCATGGAAATCACAGTTTTTATCAGGCATGATGATGCCGATCATGTCTTTTGTAGGGAATATAGGTTATGTGGCAGTAAGCGTTATGGGCGGCTGGCTGGCCATTAAAAGAACCATTGAAGTCGGTGATATTCAAGCCTTTATACAATATGTCCGCAACTTCACACAGCCTATAGCGCAGCTTGCCAATATCTCCAATGTACTTCAGCAAACCGCTGCTTCCGCGGAACGCGTATTTGAGTTCTTGGCTGAGGAAGAAGAAGTACCGGAAAATATAAATCTCGTCATGCTTGAAGATGTTCAAGGAAGTGTCGAGTTTAAGAATGTTCACTTTGGCTATAATTCTGAAAAAATTATAATCAATGATTTCTCTACCTATGTGAAACCTGGCCAAAAGGTTGCAATTGTCGGACCTACCGGTGCAGGAAAAACCACCATGGTCAAGCTTCTTATGCGCTTTTATGATGTAAATGCAGGTGCCATTTTAGTCGATGGTCATGACATAAAGGAGTTTAGCCGA
>JAQSYD010000044.1 GCA_029256325.1 Clostridia bacterium | reverse complement strand
GTTGACATTGGTACTCCATCAGCCATCATATTTTTACCAGCATTGATTTTGTCTCTAGCTGTCATATTTTCAAAGTCATAAGGAAGTTCAGTTACTTCTTTACCATCAATTTTTATAGGCTTTTTAAGAACTAATTTTTCCATGTTTTTTCCCTCCTAAAAAAGTAGCAGCCCTCTATCCGAGGACTGCTCTTATTTGTGCCATATAGTCTATACCATTAATTTTGTAGATATAATTTAGCTTATCAATTAACAGCGTTTCTTCGCCATTAATTACTTGCCTATATCTTAATACTTCAAAGTCTATACTGCCATCCATCGTTGTTGAACCTTCAACCTTGCCCGGGTCATACTTCTTATTTCTACCTGTGATAAATATCTTAGTGCCTTGTGGCACTGTCTGTCCGTCAGAAGTTATTATATCTCTTGCAAATCTTAGTTCAAGATTTTGTATTCCAGGCTTTGCAAGGTTTGATGCTTTCTTGTTAATACCTCTCTGGCTAATTGAAAAAACCATACTATTTACTTGACCAGTTACAGGCATATCTATTGCACCAAGGATGCCTGCGCCTTTTATTTCACCTGATTGAGTTTCTATTGAAGGCAATTGGCAAGATACATTGTCATCAATATCAATGTTATCTGCTAAAAACTTATGAGCTATTACATTTCCTGATACAATCATGCCTGTTCACCTCCAAATAAAGCTTCTATGCCCTTAGTAGTATACTGCAGCTTAGCAGTAATACTCTTTCCAGGAGGAGTTATAGTAGTAGCAATATCAAAATCAAAGTCACCTTCAACCAAATCACTTGTTGGATTGCTAGTTTCATTGAAGGCTATTATGCCGTACAATAAAGCTCCTCTTGCAATAAGGTTGTCCATACGTTCTTGGTAATCATTGAGAATTGTATCGACTCTAGCTCTTGTCATTGGCTTATCAGTCATAATTCCATAACGTACTTGGAATTCGTTTAGCATGAATTGAAGCATCCTCACGCTGCAGTCAAATATATCTCTTGGATCCATATCCTTGCCATATTCATAAGCACCTGTATGAGGTCCCCACAGCACCCATCTACCGCCCCAATAAGTTGCAGTACGAATGCCTTTAGCATTTAGATCATTTGCTTGTGTCTGGTCAAATATGATATCAGTACCATCTGCCAAACAAATACCGGTTATATCAATAGGCTTATTTGATGGAGTCTCATATGGGATATTATCGTTAAGATAGTCAACCCACTGCATTGTAACAGTGGCCAAAGTGGACAAATGGAACTTTCTTGTTCCACTCTTAGCCATCGGCCAGCATGGAGCTTCACCAGCACCTAAATAATTGTTAGCAGTTTTCCAAGTCTTTGCTTCTTCTATGGTATCAGCATCACCGCTTGTAACTAAATTACTATTTACCCATGCAAAGAAATGCCCATTTATCTTTTGGGATGCAGATTTTAATGCCGCATCAACCTCAGGTATATGACTCCACCCTGGAGCATCCAAAATTGTTGGTATCATATTATGTGTGACATATACCATGTCTACTGCATATATACCTGTTTTTTCTCCAGTACCTGCAGTAACTCCACCAATAACCTTTGCAGAATCAGCTGCAGCTATATTTACAATATCAAAAGTTACTGCGACAGGAGAAACTAGCTCACCTGTAAGGTCCTTAACTAAAACTTTTTTTCCATCAGGAGTATATTCCACGCTGAAGTCAGTTCCTAATACCTTACCCGCGATAGCTGCTGTTTTCAAGATTACTTTATCATTATCAATGTATCCTTGACCGCCGACTAATGCAACATTTGCTGTCTGGTCTTCAGTCTTCATTGTATCTGGATCCAATACATTGATTAGTATTATTGGGCCAATTGGCTGAATGCTGTTCTTAAAATGTGCATATACTGGCTCACAAAGATCGAAATGAGCCCAATTACTATCATTGTAACCAACCTTTTGAGCTGCATCACCATAACTTTGTACTAATATAGGCTTATTCACCTTGCCGGTATAATCCATCAGCTGGTGAACAGGAGCCACGCCAATATAAACTGGCAATGTAGCAACACCTTTTGCTGATATAAAATCAGCCGTACCTTGCATTTCGCCAAATACACCATGTTTATACAAATTACTTCACCTCTCCTTTATAGAAACTTTGCAACGTCTACTTTTGGGTATGCAGGTCTTTTTACAGAGAAAGTTATCCAACCATACCAGAAGGGGTACGGTTGTTCCTGATACATTCCTGATTTAACTGGATAAACTAAAGGCACAGAGTTTTTTATTACCTGTGCCTTTATAAGTTTAGCCGTGGTCCTATCCAATAGGTTTAGCAAATCAACATATCCTTGAAAATCTGCTTTAAACTCTGTTGTTGAAGCCTCCGCCACACCAGCTATTTTATGCATGCCTGGACTGTAAACCGCTGCGCTTATCCGGATGTTGATTTCTCCCTCATTTCCATCATCGCTACTGTCTTCAAGTCCAACAAGTAAACAAGGGATAGTATGAGTTAATCCTTCTGGAATACATCCATTAGGCGGCAACCATCCTATAAATACCTGAGGATTAACCAGCTCATACGAGTCAACATTATTGTCACTAGCCTTCTGAAGTTTTATTTTAGGAGCAACCTCTTCTTCAAGGAACTCTTTTATTTTACCTAGAATCGTTACTGTTGACATGTTATCCCTTCTTTATATCATTTTTCATTTTATCTAATCGATAATTAACCTCATGTGTAATACGTTCTTCAAGCTTTTCATTAGCAATTTTCTGTATCTGCTCTCCCACACCTTCATTACCTATCATCTGTGGAATTGAAAGAGTTCTAATAATCTTTATAGGAAGTCGTTTGCTTCCTATTCTGCGAAATATATTGTATTGTACTTTATCATCACTCTTCGCTCCAGTAGATGCAACAAACGGCTTTGGGTTTGTGTTTATTGTTTGATTGCCGTTGCCCTTCTTGATCGTTGCTTTAACTTTATACTTTTTCCCTGATGTTGCAGGTTGTTTGGGGCTATGAGGGAAATTTGCTAATGACAACGTATGACCTTTTGAAGTAATACTAGCGGTTAAATCAGTTTTAGTAGGCCGTTTGATGCCTCCACTAAAGCTGTTTTTAACGTCCTTGGACTTAACAGCATAAGCTTTTGGCACAATACGGCCTACTTGAGTTATTGCGTGATCAAGAGTTCGGTTAAGTGCACTAAATACGGCTCCAGGTATCTGTTTCTCAAAACCCTTTAGTTCAATAGTTAATCGATTTAACTGTTTTGTATCAACAAATACTTGATCTTTTGCCATACTAAGCACCATACCTTCGTAATATTATCTCGTACATACCTTCATCAACTCTTACATCAAATACCTCGCATAACTTATTATCAAATTTTTGCACTGCATCTACCTTAGGAGGAGGACCATAATCTTCTGCAGATACAAAATAAAGCAGCTCACCCACAGATATCCCATCAAACTCTTTCTTGCTTCGTTGCATCAATCTATCATTATCAACGATTACATTTAAGGTTCGACCATCTATAGTGTGGGCAGCTGCAAACTCATTTGAGTCTATGAAGATTTGTAGGTCTCGTTCTGCAAATTCCTTGAAATTCATAATAGCACCTACTTTGTTATTGAGCTCCTGTTATAATTGTATCTCCAACATTGAAATTTCCTACTAACCCTTTAGTATCTTCTGGGTTAGTGTTGCTGTGATCATTGTCATTATTGTCTTCGCCATTGGCATCTTCTTTTGACAACTCAGAAGCACGTTTACTAATTGCTTCAAGCACAGTCTTCCTTTTCTTGTCTGCGGTCTCTTCTTCCATCAGTTTCTTAAGCAATTCAATGTCTTCAATTGTAGCAATATACTTGGCCACATAATCAACATTGCCTTCAGGAATAAGCTTATCATCCTGTTTAGTTTGCTTAACTTTTTGTGCAACTGTATGCTCATATTCAGCTATGCCAGAGGCAACAAGACTGGCCTCCTCTTTTTCAGAAAGGCCAGAAAATGGTTCCCCTATTTCGTACGTCTTACGATTGAATCTTAGTTTAGTGGTTTTACCTTTGATCATCTTACATCACCCTCCTTAATAAACGACAGCGACATACCAGTCGTCTATGTCTTCAGGCACTGGCAACGGTCTTGAGCTGACCTTAACCATCTTAACTTCGTTGTTTTTGTCTGCCCAAACTTTAGGTACTCTCTCGCCTTCGATAGTAACAAAGTCTTCACTTTCATCCATCTGGGTGATAGCACCATACATTCTTTTTGCCATGCCGACTCTTGCAAGAAGAATTGTTTTTTCAGGCATCATTGGTTGCTCTACACCAGCGTCATCGATGAACCACTCATCATAGCTGTATATTTCAAGACCAAGGCCTGAAAGTGTTCCGATATAAGTTACTGCATCATCCTTTATTTTAGGCTCTACAGTTCCAAATTTCATATTGTACATGTTAAACATCTTTTGGATTGCAGCATCTGCAACAAAAATGTCAACAACATCAGATGCCATAATGCAGACATTTGGAGCTTTTCCTGAAGATTTAATTACTGCCAATCTCCAACTCTTAAGATCTTCATATTTCTTAGATGTCGCTTGGTCCCATTTGTCTACACCAAGTAAAGTCTCTTTGTTTGTCAGTGCATAGTCAACTTCCTGCTCTATGTACTCACCAGAAGTTTCATCTATTATGCCTTTCATTGTAACCTTACCATTGATAAGAACTTCACGGCACATCCATTCCTCTCTGCGAGTGATCATTTCATCAAGCTCAGAAAGGTCTTTACCTAACAGTTGCCCGGCTCTTTCTTCAGGTGTAGTTCTGCTGTATACATTTTCCCCCATGGCTCTGGATGAGATGTCATCCTTAGTCAAGACTCTTTGTGGAGCCATTCTTGGTATTTTGTAATTTCTAGTTGAGAAACCTTGTCTATTCATTGTAACCCCACCAACTCTAGGAGCTACAAAAGGAGCCATTTTTCTTTTACCCTTTTTGAAATCGACATCAATGTTCTCAGTTACATGGGTTTCCACAAAACTAAAAAATGTGTCTCTGAAAAAAGTTCTTACTGGCTTCATTTTTTCAATTGCCGCCATCATGGTTCTAGTTTGATAGATTTCAATTACATTTGCCATTTATTAATCCTCCAATCCTTAATATGCTATGTTGTCTTTTAAGAATATGCCGTATTGTCTCAAGCTGTCCTCATGATCAGCTGCTGTATTAGCAGCAGGGAAGATAAGCGCTTCACGGTTAAACAATCCGGATTGATAACACTGAGCAACCACATCAGCTGTTGTATCTACATCGTCAGCTAATATGAATTTTGCAATTTCTGAGCCATCTACAGATGCTTTTGCAACATGTTTTCCTTTGCCACTAGCAGTGATTATACCAATTACACTGCCTCTTTTAAGAACGCCTTGTCCTGCCAAGATTGTAATTCCATTGAGTTGAATAGGCACATTTTCTCCAGCAATAAGATTATCTGGAGCGAAAGTTCCGATTTCTTCATACATTTTCATTATTTGTTCCTCCTTTTATCTCCACCTGCAGCAATTAGATCAACTGCTTTGTTGGTGGCTTCTTTCTTTTCTTCTTCAGTTTTCTGTTCTATTGGAGTTGCTACAACCTTTGCTGCCCCAGATTTGTTTGAATCATCTACTAAGTTAGCCAAGTATGCATTGCCCTTGTTACCATCTAACTGCATAGCTTGAAAAGCTAATTCCTTAGCATCAATTGGCTCTGTAAACTTTGCCTTATCAACTAGCAGTGGATCCACATTCTTGGCTATCTTCTCGATGTCCTGAATTCTAGTTCTTTCTACGTTGACTGCTGATGTAGCTGCGGCTGTTTCAATTTGATTAACAAGTTCTGGATAAGCTTTTTTCAAATCGTCGATATTTTTTATTTCCATCTCTTCATTTACCTCCTGGTTATTTATTATATTTGCAACAGGCACTGGTGTAGCCGGTACCTGTGGTGCACCTTTTAAGAAATCTAATACTCTTTGAACCAGCGAAGGTTCAGGTTGGCTTTCTGTAGATTGCTCATTTGTAAGCTGTGGCCTAGTTTTGTACTTTGACAAATCATGACTTACATTATTAACAACGAATAAGTTGCCGTTAAGCACTGCTTTATTTGAGGTCGTTGTGGAGGTTTCCACCTTATCCGCAAAGCCCTCTTTTACTGCATCCTCGCCAGTCATCCAAGTTTCATCATCCATCATCTTTGATATAGTCTTTTTGTCTTTGCCTGTTTTAGCAACATAAGCATTAATTATTCCATCTTTTATAACGTTAAGAGTTTCAGCCATCTTCTCAAAGTCTTTTGCTTCACCCCACGCTACAGATGATGGATTGTGTATCATTAAAAATGATGTTGCCGGCACTATTATTTCATTGCCTGCCATAGCAACCACACTTGCGGCCGAAGCAGCTAATCCCTCAACTTTTACGATGATGTTTGCCGTATGATCCTTAAGCATTTGATATATAGCATGTCCAGCAAAAACGTCTCCGCCACCAGAGTTTATTCTTACTGTTATGTTCTTTACATCGCCTAAGTCTTTTAAATCTTGTGCGAATTTCTTTGAGGATACTACATCATCCCACCAAGAGCTTTCAGCTATATAACCATAAAGCAGAAGTTCTCCTTCAATGTCTGAGACGTTTCTAAAATTCCAAAAGTTATTTTTACTCATTAATTGTATTTCCTCCTTCCTGAATTCCTCGGGCTTGTTTTAAAAGCTCATTTTCTCTTTGTACCTGGGCAATGTTCTTGTCCCAATTCCCACCTGTTAATCCAATAGTCTCTTCCTCTCGAGTCGAATATCCCTGCTCAACTCTCAATGTTGCGGCTGTAACTTCCTTTACAGGGTCAATCTGACCTGGAGCAGGTCCATTCCAATCAGCTTTACTCCATGCTTTTCTTATAGACGGATCATTGAAGAATCCTGGAGCCTTTACCCTTCCCAATGCAACTGCTTCAGACAACCAAAGTTCGTATACTGGCTGACAGAAGTCATTTGCAAACCAAGTGCGACGCATTCTAAATGACTTCCAAGCCTCTAATAACGCTGCTCTGGAAGCAGAATAGCTGGCTAAGAAAGATTTCGTGAGTAACTCGGATGGAATTTCAAGTGCAGCTCCCATCAACCTAGTCATGGCTGTAACAAATGTGTCAAATCCACTACTCGGCCTTTTAGGGTCTGCAAATACTACATCTTCATTTGGCCCTAAAACATTTATACTTCCGGAACCCAATTCATAATCGTTAGGATCAGAAGATACCTGTTCATCTTCTAGTATTGAACCCGAAAGTGGATTATCACTTTTGGGTCCTTCGACCTTAATAAAGGCAGTAAAAAATGACTGCACTACTGCAGCCATCAATTCAGCTTCTGTATATCTACTTATCTGTTTTAATACCTCGACTACCGGCGCTAGATAAGGAACTCCCCTATATTGTTCACATCTCTCAGACTCCATAAGGTGTAAAATGTTAGGCTGTCCAGTCTTCTTCCCATAAGCCTCAACTCTCTGCCATTTTATTAATTCACCATTTGTTAACGAACTATTAGGGTATTGGTTGCAAATGTGATAAGCAATGATTGCTCCGTCACTGTCAATTTCCACACCGTTATATACTCTGTTCCCTGCTTTAGTCTTTCCTATTAAACCATATGAGTTAACATTGTTTGGATTGCTTACTCTATCTGCTTCAATCAGGTGTAATCTCAGACCATAAGGCATCCATGGGGTTGGTTCTGCATGCTTTATTATCCCAATGCCATCACCATTTAAAAGCCAAGATATTAAAGCCAATTGCTGAAGCTCATAGAAATTATTCAACCTTTGTGCATCACACCAAAAGGATTCTGCCCATAGCTCAAATTCTCTCTCGGTATTTATTTCCCATTCATCAGCCTGTTCTTTGGTGATTCCTAAAAACTTATAATCAATTCTTCCTTTTAGCTTGAGCCCAGCACCAACAACATTTGTACGCTGTGTTTTTATGGCCGATGTAGCTAGAGGAGCTGACATAAATAAATCTCGAGATCTTTGACGCAAGGTGTCAAGATTCAGATCAATGTCTTCCTGTGGAGTTTTACTGTTTACTTTCCAGCCTTTCATTGACTTCTTACTTCTACTAGCACCACTTTCAGAGTAACCAGAGTTAGTAAAACTTTTCATAATTTGCGCCTGAGCTTTCGCCACTTCAATCCTCGTCCTAGACTGCTCTATGTCAGCCTTAGCGGCAAGTTCTCTTGCTTTTGATTCTGCAATGTTTGCCTTTTCTAATGGGTCCAACTATTTCACCTCCTTATAAATCCCTTGGAATTATTCGAAATGCTTTGCGAGGTCCTTTGCCATTGCTATCAATCTGCTTTTGCAGCTCTATGCATTTATTTTCAAGCTGTACAATATTATCTTTAATCTCTTTTAAGTCAGCTCTTCTTAATCTTCTGCTCCCAATACTGTATTCTTGCCCTGTAAGTACTGCTTCTTCTGCTGCTAAATACAAATCTAATCTTCTTTTTGCACTTTCAAGCCTAAGTTTTAACTCATCGCTCATGATTTACCCCCTGAATGTTATATTTCATCACTTCTTTTTACTACACCACGCTTTCTTTGCGGCTTTTTAGGAGCCAAATTCAATGCCTTTACCCCTAAAATAGCAGCATTTTGCAGCCGTTTTTCAACCTCTTCAAGGTTGGGATTGAGTATTTCAAAGGCTGCTTGAGCGTAATTCCTCAAGTCAAGAGGCTCATTTCTCTTAGTTGCTGCAGCGACTTTCTCCCAAATTAGCCTTATTTGACCTCTTTGCTTACGTCTTACCAGCTTTTCAGATATAAGACCTTTGAAATATATGCGGTCATAGCCTCTACTATCGTCATCAGGATAATGACAATAGCCTGCGCCGGGTTCTTTAATCTTGAGTCTGCCCATAATCTTAGCTTTACCAGTATCAACACCTAAAATAAATACCGCAGCATTTTCTTCCTTGCTGCGGTACAGTTTATATAGCAGGGGATAGCCAGAGCCCCCCATACCTTTTATAGCAAATATCCTTCTATGCTCATTTCTCTTGCAGAACTTATAAACCTCTCCGGTAAAGTGTCCTCCAGAGTCAACGCAAGTGCATGATATCTTCAAGCCAATCCCATTTTCAAAATGATATACAGTATCAAGCTTGTCAGAAAGCAATTGCCATGTTTCCTTAGAATCAGGGGCACCCATAATAAGACCCTTCTCGATACCCCAAGTTTCTTCTCCCTTGCCATAACCTACGACTTCATATTCTAGTCTGTCATCTTGAACGTCAACTGCAGCTGTTAATATTAAGACTCCTTCAGGCAACTCAGCAGGGTATTTTTCTCTTCTTTCAAGTAATATATCCTCACTTTCAAACTCGCCTTCTTCTTCCCATGGCTCACCAAATATAGTATTCTTAACAACTTTATGCTTTTCAGGGTCTTTTTTATCCTTTAGCCAGGTAACAACTATATCTTCCCATCTCCACCATGGAGAGACAAAAGCATTTACATGAAAGCTTCTTACCTTTTCTGCACTTGGATTATCTGCAATATACTTGCCTTCTGTATTGTTCCAATCAAATTCATCAAACTCAGCACCACAATGAGAGCATTTATATACTATATTCCATACTTTGTAGTTGCCTTTTTCATCCTTCGTGTAATCAAACTTGATACCATGAATGTTTATATATTCATATGAGCCACAATCAGGGCACTTCTTACACCATTTTTCTTGGGTACCACCTAAATACTCTTCTTCAATCCGGCATACATCTTTTATACCAGGAGTTGATACAAATATCTTCTTACGGTTAAAGAATGTTATTGTTCTTTTTTCACCAAGTCCCAATGGATCTCCCTCATCGCCAGCTGATACAGGGAAACGCCCAATCTCATCACCGATTAATATTCTTATAGGCTTTGAAGCCAGCCCACTTGGACTATTCGCACCTACAAGTGATAAGGATCCTCCAGGGAATACTTTGTTTAATATTGTGTTATTACTGGTTCGGCTCTTCTTGTCAGCTATTTTTTCTCTCAACACTTTTGTATCTCTGAATAATGGATCTAATCGTCTTTTCGAGTAATCTTCCGCTAGTTCAAGTGTTGGTTCTATTAGCATCATGGGACAGGGATCAATATCTATAAAATATCCAATGATATTATTGATTATTTCGTTCTTTCCCGCTTGCGAGCAGGTCATCATGACAATCTTTTCTATAAGTGGATCATTAACTGAGTCCATAATATCAACTTGGTATGGAGCTCTGTCGTTACTCCACTTACCGGGTTCTGCTGATGATTCAGAAGAAAGCACTCTGTTTTGCTCGGCCCATTGACTAACTGTAATCTGTGGGGGCGGAGCAATCGATTTAATTATTCGCCTAAATAGACTAATTGTCTTCTTCTTCATCCTCCACACCCTCAATCTCATTACAAAACATTACTGGTTCATAATCTGAAAGTTCTTCTAATGCTTCTTTTATAGCTTTTTCAAGTTCATGACTAATAACATTAATGCTTTTCTGCCTTACTAATTTACCAGCAAGCCTAGAAGGTAAGCCTAGCATTTTACTTCTGAAATTAACTAACATGTTTGTCATTACTTGTTCAACATCTTTAGCGTCATGCAGTTGGCCTTTAACCTTAGCATTAATCATTTCTGCCTTTTCCCTCTTAGCTTTTTCATGCAATGCTTTTTCCACATCATAATCTGCATTGCTGGAGGGTTGCAGTTTCCATGTATAGTATAATTCTATGTTTTTAGATAGCTCAAATTTGCCATTAGAGGTTTTTAATAGCACGTCATCCGTCTCTAATTGCTGTACTCTTCTTTGAGTTATTCCGAGCACCTTAGATAAATCAGAGGAAGTAACAAATATAGGCAACATTTTCGCCACCACCTTCGTTTTTGTTTAATTAATGTAAGAATGCCAGATACGCACGAAATGAATAATTTTTTTTTTGTATCTGCACGAAATCCGGGACTCGCCAGCACCGCAATAGAAACAAAGTGCCAGAAGTACCTACGATTACAGTAGCAATGAAAAGATTGTAATTCCTCCAGCTGTTAGTATAGCCCATAACACTACAACCACAATACCAATACTAATACATATCAAGTCTTTTAACATTAACTTATTATCTTTAGTATTACATCCTGGGACGCTTGGTGCTTTAGGTATTGCACTCATACTCTCAACTCCTAACTAAATAAAATGCTGGTGAACGCATTGCGAACACCAGCAAAGGAATGTTTTTATACTAATAGGGCCGGGATTACTCCAACTATTTGATCAACGAACAAAATATAGAAATTAGATGTAAGCAACTCTTTTCGATCAAAATTGTAGACTACAACATCACTTAAGTACAAGTTGGTTGAATCAATATCATGTCCAAGTTTTTTTTCTTTAGCCTTGACTAAGAAGTCAGTAATCTCCATAATTCCAACGCCTTCTTTTGCACTGATACGGTTTGCAACTTCCTCATGAAACTTTTCATATTCGACTGTTTCAAAAGGCTTATAGCTACTAATCCTCCCAACTACATAACCAAAAGAAGTAGCAAATGTTAGGATTGGTTCCAAGTCGCTTTCTTCCTTCTTATTTGTGTTAGCAATGATCCTTACACTATCCGATAAATGTATGATGTATTCCTTTTTATCCGAGTTATTCATGTAATCATCTCCTTTTATTCCATAATATCACAATAAAGGAGGTTTATCTTAATTATCTTTATTCGACTCAGGTAATTTAAAAGGCCGGTAATCGCATTACGACATCCGGCGGTCTCTTTGTACGCATGGCACATGAGCTAAAGCAAACTCTTGATCAAAGAGTCAGATTCTCATATTACAACAAAGGTAAATGAGCAAATGAGCAAATGAGAAAAAGCCTATTGGCTCTCTCTTAATATTAAATTAAATTGATCATTTTCAGACACATTTCGCCGCTATTTGTTATTTCGTATGGAGCAAATTTCGTATGAGAAAACATGCTAATATGCTGTATCACAAATCCATCTTTTAATAATTCATTTATACAATAATCAAAACTCAACTCAGGCATGTCACCTATCTTCTCCTTTTGTTGTTTAATATCATTATCCTTCTCTTCATTTGGCCAACCATGTTCTATGCTATCATCGTATGCAAACTTTAATACCTTAAAGTGTGCACTAGAGTACTTAATGATTTTATTTAACATACTTAACTTGTGTTCATTTTCATTAAAATCTTTATTTATACAATTTGCAGCATATACCGATAGATACTCAATAGACTTCTCATCATAGTTATTCAATACAGATGTTAAAAATAATTTATATAAAAAATATGTTTCTTTTTCTATTCCAGTTATTAATTGCATGTCGATTTTTTGCTTTCTATCTAGTTGCTCAATATTTTTATTAACCAGTTTTACTGCATTAGTTAAGTTTTCGAACTCTAATCGATTTGTATAACTTTGATATACAGAAAAAAACGGGCCTACAACCGCTATATTTTTCATAACTTCTATAATGACATCTTTTATAGCTTTATTTCTCCAAACATGCTCAAGTGATTCATTAATATCTTCTATGTTCTTAATTAGCATTTCTATTTCATCCATACAACCAACCTCCCTTCAATTACCATATTCTGCAATTAAAAGGAGAATCCTCTATATGTAAAAGTAAAAGAGCCCATTGGCTCTAATTATTTTATAGTCTATAAATTATTCTTCATATAAAACCGTTATTGCTATAAATGCCGTATTAGACGTTTCATTAAAACAAGTAGATTGCTGAATACTTACTACCTTTTTATCTCGAATAAAACTATTTACATTAGCCTCAATATTATTTGAATCATAGTTTTCAGCAATATGACTTTTAAATATTTTAACTTTCATGTTGTCCACCTCCCCTTCAATTACCATATTCTACAATTGAAAGGAGATTCCTTTATGCAAAAGAAAAAAGAAATAGCTCTTTTATACTCCAAGCATTGATCTAAACTGACTTTCTAGATTGTCTATTAAATCAGGGATATCTTTTTCATAAATATGCTCAAAAATTTTGATACTGAAATTAAACTCATTAAATTCTTCAAACGCATACTTACCAGCGACATCGCTAAACTTGCTATTTAATCGTTCTAATTGTTTACATGTATCAATATCAAAATACAACTTCACAGATTGATAAAATTTCAAATAATCAATTAACGATTCCCTTAGTTTTTCCTTTTCTAATGGCATAAGTTTCTTCAGCTCTTCATCACTAGTTAAGTCAATGGCGATCGTGGTACTGAGTAAATTCTCTAAGTTTAGCAGCTTATTATAAAGGTCTTTTATTATTTCTGCTCGTTCTTCATGTAATCTTACGAACTTTATTTCATCTTGTCTTGCAAGCATATTTAACTCTGTTTTGTGACTTTCTACTGCAATTGCAAGCTCAGATTTATACTTTTCTAGATCTTTATTTAGAATTAATTTAAATAACAGCTTTGACACATACATAATTATTGCTACAACTGAAATTCCTTGAACCGATAAAACAAGTACCCCTTCAATCGCTTTAATTATATTTACTAACATTAGCCAGACCTCCTTTTAATCGCTATATTCTATAATCAAAAGGAAATTCCTGCTATTAATTAGGGCTCGACACGGAGGAGTATGCCGAACCCCCGAGTTATCAACAAACACACTATCTATCCTGTCTCACTCTGCCATTCTCTCTATGATAAGTATGTACACCTAGTTGCATGCACTGGCTTGTTTCTCTATCTATTTCATCTTGAGTGTATATCCTGCATATTAGTACTTTAGATTCTCCAGGCCTGCCTGTTACCTTATTAATTGGCTCCATTCTCATTATCTTGCCTTCTAGGTTTTCTCGTACTAATATTTTCATTTCTTTCAAGGTTATCACTCTCCTTAAATGCATATAAAAATAGCTAGTACATAAATACTAGCTATTTTTTATCTTATTTTAGGGCCCGAAGTTTGTTACAGCTACTAACAATTTTTTCTATACTAAATATATCATCATTTTTTCAGGAATTGTGGGAAACTTCTAAAAATCTATCACATTTCTTTCTTTCTGTACTTCCATCCCCTTGATTCCCCATCTTTATCGCTACTTGCTGCCAGGTCAGATTGTTTATATACCTCAACATTACTATCTGCCTCATCTCACTATCTTGAATGACTTCTATTTGAGAATTTAGTTTCTCAACCTTATCAAGAGCTGCTTTGAGCATTTTGGTTAACCTTTTCTTCAATCTATCCATCTTATCTCCTAAGTCTTCAACTCCCGATATTATTACTAGATGTTCTGTATATGGGAAGCTACTGCTAGAAGCTTTTACAGAATCAGAAACTACTTTAGGCTCACCCCATATATTTTCTATTTGTCTTTTTAATAACTCTATTTCTCTATTCAATTGATACAGCTGCTCTAGTTGCTCTTTATCCAATAGCATTCACCTCACTTAATACTTAAATACTAATTTCCGCTTCTTGTACTCCATAAGAGCGCCCTTCGTTTCTGCTTTGTACTTTCATCCGGCTCAGTTGCACCTCTACTACTTGCTGGTCTAACTCTTGACTCAGTTTCAATGCTAGGACAGTATCTCTCGATATATAAGCTATTCCCATCCTCTTTCGAAGCTCTTCATCTATCATAAGTAATCCCCCTTAACATGTTTATTTGGATAAATGTTACAATCCTAAACTATCGCTTTCCTTTTGAAACTCTCTTGAAAGCCTTCTCCATTTGGTCCTGCAGGGTTTTGAACTACGGTCTTTCCAAAATATATTAATACACTTTAACCAAAATTTTATTTTTCTCATAATGTAACTTTCTTCACATCGTACTTGAGTTGCGTAATTATCCCTCTGATTCCACATCTGGATAATAATGCTCTGCAACTTGACTGCAAACAAATGTGCAACTCATTTCTATTGCTCCTTTGCAGCCTAGACAACATTTATAGCATGGGTTTTTATATTCATTTTGGCCATAATCTCTTGTGCTGCAATTGCCATCATTCCTTGATTCGCAGAATATAGCATCAATAGTATTTTGACTGCTCAACGCTCTTACCTGTTCAGGACTAAACCCACTATCCTCATATGCCGCAAGACGTGCAAAAGATTCTTGCACTGGACAGCCAACACAATTGTTATTTTGGTATTCTTCACAATTAGCATCACATCCATCTTCACCGCAACTTTCACATAGAGCAATCAATGTTGCAGACTCTGTTATTTCACTTGTTGTTGTTAATCTTTGATATCCCATCTTTTTCAACCACCTTTCTGTGTCACAATATATTCATATTATTTAACGTTACGTTCGCTTTGCGTTGCATCATTTAGTAGGCACATAACACCAACTTTGAGGTGCCCTTGATAATTTTAAAACCGATAAAGGCTTTGGTGTATCATACTTAATAACATTTGAAATGTCCCAACCACACAATTGACCTTTACCCATGTATTTTACAATTTCCGCTGCTGTAACACAGCTTCCAATTCCAACGATTAATGCTAGATTTGACTTCACTGTGCCCCCGCAGGTATACTCTCCTACTATTGCACCAACGCCAGGCTTTGTCTCGTAAATATATACTTTGAATGGGTACTCTATATTTACAGGCTTTGATTTTCTCAATTCTCTAGTCTTTTGACCTTTAAATATTAAATTTACCCATTTAGGTTTTATACTCTGAACTATTTCTTTCATTTCCGCTTCACCTCATTAACTACGTCGTGACGATGGCATTCATCATATTCATCGCAACCTATACATTCATTTACTATCAACTGCTCATTCATCCAGTCAGTAGCATAAGTAGTCTTTAAGAATTCCTGAACCTTAACAGCATTTACACAATAATCTTCAACTGATAAGTCAATATCATAAAAAGCAAACTCCTTTAGTAATTCAATAGCTGCGTTGAATGTATTTACTCGGCTTATCATATCCAATGCCTTCTCATCATTAACTCCTAAAGATCCACAAATAAGACAAGCATCGTCATGTATAGAATATCCGTCTTCCATCTTTTCAAGAACTACTCTTCCAGTCACTTTCTTGAACTTTTCCACAATAACCCTCCTTCGCATATTCAAACTATTTAATATCGCCACGCCATCTATGACCTACTGGTAACAGCCTGTCCATTCTGCTAATAAGCTTTATGTATGATGATTTAAGCTTTAGCTTTGTAGATACATCTTTGCACTTAGGTAACATCCGTATGAGATACCCTTTAATGTCGTTCCAAACTATTCGATTGCATATTCTTTCTATCCTAAGGTAATTTCTATATAAGTCGTCATATCCGTAGCAACCACATCCCATCATTAGCCCTCCTTAATACCTACACTATCGCTTGCCTTATGAAGCTCCATGTATAACTTTTCTTGAGTTTTATGGTCCTCAACTTCCTTCCCAAGAAAACATGGCATCCCTATACAGAAACCATCCCTATTGCTTTGGCATTTCCTATCACACTTAACTTGCCTCATAATGTACACCCTTTGCCTCAAGGATCTCTCTTATCGTTGCATGCAACCTCGTCTGCTTCTGATGTATTTCCAATGCTTGTTTTATCCACCTGTTAAATTGCTCTGTATCACCATCCAAATACTGTACCACTGCCTGTCCAACTAGCTTTTTCACTGTAGGACTCATATTAATACCCCCAATACTTATATTTGATCTTGTATTTTCTCTGGCCAATTCAAATTGTCTTTTAGAAATATTGGTACTTCTTCATGTCTGCATGCATCAATAATGCATTGTACCCATTCCGCTTTTGGTGCTACTGCACCAGGTCCCGTCTGAGCTCCAACTATTACCCAATCACACCAGTCGAAAGGTTGTCCCTTTAGATGATCCCATTTGAACTCATCTACTACATTTTCAAGCAATGGTTCTATTGAATAGAAAGTCCTTATATTGCTTTCCCATTCTCCATTGTGGATCACAATATCATAAAACACATTTCTTGCTGCATATAGCATGTCCTTAGAATCTGCAGAAGCTCCATATATAGCATTTGTAGGGAAGAATCCGCTTCCGTATGCACCTAATAATTCCAAGTATCTCGTAGGATTCTTTGTAAGAAATATGAATGTGTGCTGCGGACACTGTCTTACTATTTCAAATACTTGTTTTATCCAATCCTCAGGTACCCACTCTCCAAATAAATCTCCCATGGATGATACAAATATCCTCGATGGCTTAGTCTTTTGCTTTGGTTCGTCAAGGCGATAACGATGGAAAGTCGGTTGAAAACCAGCTGGATACGGCTCAATCTTTCCTTCGTTAGATTTATAAGGTATATGTAAATCAGACTTAAAATCTTTTGCAAGATTACTTTTGTTTTTCACATACATCTTAGAAGCAAACCTATTTGCAATTCTCTCTGCATAACAATATTCACATCCATGTAAGCAGCCGGTAACAGGATTCCATGTATAATCACACCATTCAATCTTGCTTTTATTCATTTACCTCACCGCCTTATTCAAAATTTAGTTCCGGTATCCAGTACCCATAGTCAGTTAACGCATCACCCTCTACCCAACCATCTACAGGAAGGATACTTGGGAACCAAATAGGCTTAAAAACTGTACTTCCTTTTTCTTTGTAAAATAGATCTTGTCCAATTTTATAGTATTCTGTTATATAGATTGCATTGATCCAGCCTCCGTTAGGATAATGGATAAGTGTATATTCCCCGAATATAATTTTCGGTGCTTCCACTAGCGGCCTGTTCGCTAATTGTTCCTCAAGCTTTTCTATCCTAACTTGCTCTTTTGCGATTCCCCCCACAAGTACAAATATTGCAATTATTAAACATAAAAGTATTACCTTTTCTCTTGATATGTTATTTTTCATGATTGCCCTCCTCGACTTCTGTTTCTGCATCTGGACCCTCTCCGTATTCAGCAGCGCATCTTTTAGAATCAGGTATCATATACATGCAACCACTACCACTTACAGAGCAATTATATCTTCCTTCCTCAGTTTCATATTTTGCACATTCACAACTCATAAATCCGACCTCCTATACTTCTTTAATATTGTATTAGCTGACTTTTTCACTCATCTTCCCAAGCAGTGCATTAATAGCATTCTTATATTTACTATGTGTCTCTTGGTCGGTATCTTCTATTTCAGCAAGCACTCCAAGAAGTTTCTGAAAATCTTTTACCAACTCATCAAAATAGATTGAGAATTTTTCTGCTGCACTACCCATCAGTGCCTTTTTTCTAAGGTCCTCGAGCTCCCGCTCCACTTCCTCAGGAATAATTTCTATAGTTTCTACAACAGGTTCTGCAGGTTTTTCTTTAAGCTTGTTTTCAAGTTCAGTAATCTTTCTATTTGCGCTTTCCAACCCTTTTTCAGTTTCTTCTAGTGAAACATTTAATCGTTCAACTTCAGAATTGTCTCCAGAAGCATCTGCTGCTTCGATGGCTTCACGTTCTTTTTTGAGAGCTTCCTGCAATTTCTTTACATCAGCTTGAGTCTCCCGGAGAACTCTTTCACTTAATCTGTTCTCTGATTCTGCCTTTTGCTTTTCTTCTAGTAACTTTAGAGCTTCATTTGACTTGTCACTAGCTATTTGTTTGAAGTTCTCTATCTTATTTAGAGCATCATCCCTCTCTTTGATAGCTTGCTGCAGCTCCCTAGTAGACATACTATCCAAATCATTGTTTTCTACGAACTTTTCTCGCTCCTCTTCGGGCAGTCCAAGCATTGAAATTGCTTGTGTGTAGCTCAAATTGGCAAGCGCTTGCGATTTTGCATTTTCCCCTAAAAGCGATAATTGCTCCGCTCCGTACTCTTCAAATATTCTCATAAGGTTAGTCGCAGTTCTCTGAGAATAATCAACTGACTCTACTAACCACTTTCCCCACTCTCCATGGGCTACCAGTGTCTTTGCTTCTATCAGTCTGCGACCTATTTCAATACTGTTATAAAGCATCATCTTTCTAGTCTGGTTCTTTATATTGTT
>JAQSYD010000043.1 GCA_029256325.1 Clostridia bacterium | reverse complement strand
AGTACTCAAGTTGGCCGAAGAGGCGCCCCTGCTAAGGGCGTAGGCTGGGAAACTGGCGCGAGGGTTCAAATCCCTCCTTCTCCGCCACTACGATTACAACGCAGATTGAAAAATCTGCTTTTTTGTTTTTTGTAAAAAAATCGCATATAATAAATTTAACAAGGTATTGGAGGAATGAAATGAAAAAGATCAAACTAATATACAATCCAAAATCCGGCGATGCAAGCTTTAAAAATAAGCTGGATACTGTTGTGAATAAGTTCCAGGCTGCCGGATATGTAACAGTGCCCTTTAGAATAAGCAATGAACTACATATAGATGAAGCTTTATTTGATATAAACCAAGGCTATGAAATGATTTGTGTATCTGGCGGAGATGGAACTGTAAGCAGTGTAGCGGATGCAATGGCCAGATTGAATATCAAGCTGCCTATGGGTATTTTTCCATCCGGCACTTCCAATGATTTGGCGGCACACTTAGGAATTCCCAAGGATATAAAGACATGCTGCGATATTATTTTGAATGGTATAATCAAAAATGTTGACTTGGGAAGGGTAAACGACAGTCACTTTATAAATGTGTGCAGTGCAGGCTTGCTTACTGATGTGGCCTATAAGACGGATACAAGTATGAAAAACGCTTTAGGGCAAATTGCATATTATATAAAGGGTATTGAAGAAATACCTAAGTATTCTCCTATAAAGATGAGACTGGTTTCAGAGGACAGGGTCATAGAAGATAACCTGCTGCTGCTGCTGATATTGAATGGAAGTTCTGCGGGGGGATTTAACAGGCTTGCTCCAGATGCTGTTATCGATGATGGCAGGATGAATGTAATTGCTATTAAGGCAGCAAACATATCCAACACGTTATCTGTTTTTCTTAAGATTATTAGAGGAGAACACATAGGCGATCCGAACATCTATTATTTCAGCACAAACAAGCTTTCGGTGGAATGCAATCAGTTATGCGGAACAGATATTGATGGTGAAAAGGGACCGAATTTTCCTTTGGATATAGAGGTTATGCATCAATTTTTAAAGGTTTTTGTAGCTAAATAACATATACTAATTTCCTTTACTTTATAAGGAACAAATTTGCTTTCGCTAGCTTCAACAGCATCAGAAGCCTTACTTTGTGGGCTGTAGCTCTGAAGCAGGGCAAAGCAAGCTTCTTCGGAGGTATTCCTTCGGAGTCTCTGAAGCTTTACTTCAGCAAATTATTCCTTATGTAAAGGTTTTAGTGCTACATTTGTAGCTAAATAATATTAATATACATACAACTAAGGGGGAAATTTTCGTGATTTTTAAAACAAAAGGTGTTTGTGCACAGGAAATTGAATTTGAGGTAGAAAACAATATCATTAAAAAGGTGAGTTTTGTCAATGGCTGCAGAGGTAGTTTACAGGCTGTAGGCAGGCTGGTGGAGGGGCTTCCGGTAGAAGCTGCAGTTCAAAAAATGAAGGGCATTCAGTGCGGCGACAAAGGCACATCCTGTCCGGATCAATTGGCAAAGGCTTTAAGTGATTTTAAGTAAAGAATATAAAAGCTGTCAAAGTGTTAACTCTGACAGCTTTCTTTATTTCCTCACAAAGTAGTAATAGTCACTTTGCCAGTCAGTCCAAGTATCGTAATCTGCAGCTTTTAGCTTTTTAATCAAGGCTGTATCCTCATCCATAATGGAGAACAGCGGAGCACCATTGCTTTTGCCCTTAAGGAGCAGTAAATAATAATTCATAAAGGTATCAATTGCTTGAAAGGATTCTTCCTCAGTAACAAAATGAGGTTCACCTTTGAAAAGGTAAATACCATGATAACCATTTATATTTACAAAGCAATTGTGTTCCTTGAGATAATTGAAAAATTCCTTAGTAGGTCTTTGAAAATAAAAGGCTATATGAAATATTCCGTTTCTTCTAGCTGTAAAAGGCAGATTCACGAATTCTTCATAGGTCGCATCCCAAGGTTTCATAACAAAGTCTGATTGCTGAATGCTTGGGTCAAGCTTCTCAAAATCCTTTCTGACTATGATATGCTGCTGCTCTATTTCAAAATTGTATTGCTTCATCATGGTGATGCTTTCCACAGCAGATTCATGAGTGGAAAAAGCGATCCGTTGTATTTTGCCGGACTGCAGATCCTTTGCTGCATGTGCTAAAACTTGTTCGGTCAGCAGCTTGGCTATTTTTCTGCCCCTATAATCCTTGTGGACTCTTATGCCTTCAAGCCAGCCGGTACCATCTGTTAAGACGGAGTACTTATCTGTGCCGATTACCTTGTTTGTATCGGTATCCACAGCTGCAATAAATACACCCTCTTTATCATCTATCCAGCTGCGAAGAATATTGGGCAGGTAATCTGTGCCATCCCAAATACCTCTGCATATTTCAAGTACATCATCATAATCTTCATGGCGTAACGCTCTAAGTTGTATCATATGGATGCCCCCTTGTAAAAAATAGAAATACCTTTTTTCCTATATTATAAAACATTGTCCATAGAATTTCAGTATATATTAATATTGCTTCTTTAAATATCCGTAAAATAGATTATAATGATAGTAGAATGACAAAAATAGGGAAATTAAAGTGTGTAACGATATTGTTATTGCTATTTAAATTTTAATACAACGGGAGGGTAAAAATGGAGCTTAAAAAATTCAGCCCTGTAGAGACACAGGTACAAGAAAAAATTGATATGAATAGTCTTACAGAAGAGCAAAAACAAAGAGTCCAAGAAATAATTCAGGATATTAATGTTGAGGATTCTCAGTTTGTACTGCAGTATGGGGTGGGCGCACAAAGCCAAATAGCCAGCTTTGCTGATAATGTACTCAATGAAGTAAGAGCAAAGGACGGCGGATTTGTGGGAGACGTTCTCACCGACCTTATGATAAAGGTAAAAGAAATAGATGTGGACGGTGTATCCGGTAAGAGCTTTATGTCTAAGATCCCCCTAATCGGCGGAATGATGGATTCCAGTAAAAAGTTTGCTGCAAGATATCAAAAGCTGGGCACAGAAATAGAGAAAATTGTTGAAGAGTTGGATAAGTCGAGGATGCAGCTGCTAAAGGATGTCACTCTTTTGGATTATATGTTTGAGAAGAACCTTGAGTATTTAGGAAACCTAAACTATTACATTATTGCAGGAACGCTTAAACTCCAAGAGCTGAATGAAGAAACTGTACCTGCCATGCAGCAAAGGGTACAAAACACCAATGATCCTGTAGAAGCTCAGAAGCTGAATGATTTGCTTCAGCTTGTAAATCGATTTGAGAAGAAGATACACGATCTGAAGCTGAGTAGAATGATAGCCATTCAAACAGCACCTCAAATAAGGCTGATACAAAACAATAATCAAGTGTTGGTGGAGAAAATTCAGAGCTCCATATTAAATACAATCCCTCTGTGGAAAAATCAGATCGTGATTGCACTTAGTATATATAGACAAAAGAGAGCCCTTGAGGTGCAAAGAGAAGTAACAGAAACAACCAATGATCTGCTGCGTAGAAATTCCGAAATGCTGAAAGAAAGCACAATTGGAATTGCAAAGGAAAATGAAAGAGGCATCGTAGATATTGAGACACTTAAGAAGGTCAATGGAGATTTGATATCAACCATTGAAGAAACGCTAAAGATTCAGCAGGAAGGCAGAGAAAAGCGCAAACAGGCGGAGATAGAACTGGCAACCATTGAGAAGGAGCTTAAGGAAAAGCTGGTTGGTGCCGGAACAAGGTAAGCTATAGAATGATATACTATTGTTATAACAAAAATTCATACTAAATTGCTATTTACGGCATACTAATAATAATGTATACTTATTATTAGTACCAGGTAATAATACTAGCATATAAGGAGGATTTTGTTATGAACCTACAAAAACTATTTCAAGTACATGAAGCTATGGAAAATCATATTAAAACTGTCTCAAATCTAGACGAAGATATGCTAGGCAGGGAGAATATATTCGATCTTAGATTTCTCGCTTTTCAAGTAAAAGTCGGAGAGTTGGCGAACCTGACCAAATGCTATAAATATGCAGCCATTAAGGATAACTTGCCTAAGGAAAGGCTTATGATCAGATATATTGACGCATTGAAATTCCTGCTTTCCATAGGCAACATTAATAACTTCAATATCATTAGCTTTGAAAGCATAAAAGGAACGAAGGATAGCTCAAGCATAATCAAGGTGTTCTCAAATATTTTTGAATATATCAATGAAGTGAGAGATTTATCACAGAGAGGCAACTATATTGATTCTTTGAATGCTTACATGAAGTTGTTCGCAGAATTCATCAAGCTGGCAGAGCATTTAGGACTTACTATGGACGAGGTCTATGAAAGCTATCAAAATATGGTTTGTGAAATTACTCAAAGCTGCTAAGATAAATAAAATGGTTTAGGGTAGACATTTGCTTTATTTCATTGGAAAATAAGGCATTGTCTGCCCTTTATTTTTCATACCAGCATAAATGGTAAATTTTTCTTGGGTGGAGGAATTGTGTCCAGAGTTGTGGAATATAAATCATTACTGCCTAAAAAGGCAAAAATTTTCTTAATATGGGGGTAAGGAAATGAATCAAAGATGGAGCTTAGATGCACTTTACACTTCTTTTGACGCGCCTGAATTTAAAAAGGACATGGAAAGGCTAGACCAAGAAATCGAAAAAATTCAAAAGTGGACTACAGAAAATTTCGCTGACACTCAAAACGCTGCACAAAAGCTAGAACAGTACATAAGGATGATGAATGAGTTTTATCATTTATATACAAGGCTAGCAAGCTTTGCACACCTTACTTTGAGTACGGAGGCCAAAAACGAAGTAGCACTTAAGTATGAGGATGTTTTTGATGAAAAAGCTACATCCCTGACAAAGCCGGAGGTTACCTTTGTAAAGTGGTTGGGCAAGCTTGAAAACCTTGATGCAGTCATAAGCTCAAATACATATGTGAAGGAACACGAGTTCTTCATTAAAGAAAAAGCGGATACAAACAAGTATATGCTAAGTGATGAAGAGGAAATATTAATCGCTAAGATGAAAAATACAGGTTCAAATGCTTGGGCTAAGCTGCAAGAAATGCTTTCCTCAACCATGTTGGTTGATATTACAGTAGATGGAGAGCAAAAGAAGCTTCCGCTGCCTGTTATAAGAAATATGGCATACAGTGATAATGCACAATTGAGAAAGACCGCTTATGATGCTGAGTTGGCAAGCTACAAGCAAATAGAAACTTCCTCCGCTGCCAGTCTAAACGGAATCAAGGGTGAGGTTATAACCCTTGCAAAAATGAGAGGCTATGAATCACCTTTGGAGATGACCGTATTAAATGCAAGAATGGATATGCAAACGCTGGATGCAATGCTTACAGCAATCAGAGAAAGTCTGCCGGCATTCCATAAATATTACCGCAAAAAGGGAGAGCTGCTTGGCTACCAAAACGGACTTCCATTCTTTGAAATGTTTGCACCAATGGGTAACGCAGAAATGAAGTTTACATACAAGGAAGCAAGGGATTATATCGTAAAGAATTTCAGAACCTTCAGTGATAAGCTGGCTGATTTTGCAGCCAATGCTTTTGATGAAAGATGGATAGATGCTGAGCCAAGAGAAGGCAAGAGGGGAGGAGCATTCTGTTCAAACCTTCACGTGATCAAGGAAAGCAGAATACTATCCAACTTTGATGGCAGCTTCAGCAACATGACTACCTTGGCTCATGAGCTGGGACATGGATATCATGGGGCCAACTTAATGGAAGAGACCTATGTGAACGCAGAATATCCTATGCCAATAGCTGAAACAGCTTCGATATTCTGTGAAACAATTGTAAAGGAAGCAGCACTTAAGAATGCCAAGGAGGAAGAGGCTTTCACGATATTAGAAAATGATATTAGTGATGCTGGCCAGGTAATCGTTGATATATACAGCCGTTTCTTGTTCGAAAGCGAGCTTTTCAGCAGAAGAGAAGAAGGGGCAGTATCCGTAAACGAGCTTAAAGAAATTATGATGAATGCTCAGAAGCAAGCTTATGGCAGTGGTATGGACCATAATCACTTGCATTCATACATGTGGGTATGCAAGCCACATTACTATTATGCAAGCCATAACTTCTACAACTTCCCTTATGCCTTTGGACTATTGTTTGCAAAGGGTTTGTACGCAGAATACCTCAAGAGAGGCGACGAGTTTGTTGCTTCCTATGACAAGCTGCTTTCTGTAACAGGTAAGAAGAAGATTGCAGATGTAACCTTGGAAATGGGTATAGACGTAAGAAGCGTAGAATTCTGGAGAGGCTCCTTGAAGCTTATCGAAAAAGATATTGAGAAGTTTGTAAACCTAAAATAATAGATCATAAGATAAAAGTCAGTGCATTGCACTGACTTTTTGACTATTTAACAATGGGAGCCAGTATACTATACTAAGGATAGAACCATTAAAGAATCAGGAGGCGACAACATGTTAATTGATCTACACTGTGATACTATATTAGAATGTCATTTAAGCGGCGGAAAGCGTGAATTATACAGCAGTGATCTTTGCGTAGACATACAAAAGATGAAAAAGGCAGGGACCTTAGCACAGGTGTTTGCTTTGTATGTAGATATGAAAGGACCTGTTAATCCGATGCAGAACTGTCTGGATATGCTGGACCTTTTTTATAACGAGTTGGATAAGAATAAAGCTGCAGTGGCCTTTGCGGCCTGTTATGAAGATATAGAGAAGAATAAAAGAGAAGGTAAAATGTCTGCCATGCTTGCTATTGAGGAGGGCGCTGCTATTCATGGCAGTATTGCCAATCTGCGCAACTTTTACAGATTGGGGGTAAGGCTGATGACCTTGCTTTGGAACTATCCCAATCAGATTGGATATCCAAATTTCGAATTTGTATATAAGGACAAAGGTCTTACTGAATTTGGTATGGAAGTTGTTGCAGAAATGAACAAGCTGGGCATGCTGATAGACGTCTCCCACCTATCAGACGGAGGCTTTAATGATGTTGCCAGGCTTTCCGGCAAACCCTTTGTGGCATCCCATTCTAACGCTAGGGCGTGTACGATGCATGAGCGTAACTTAACGGATGATATGATAAGAATTCTTGCTGAAAAAGGTGGTATCATGGGCTTGAATATAGAGAGCTTTTTTTTAAATGAGGGAGAGCCTACCACAATTAGCAGGGTGGGAGATATGGTAAGACACCTTAAGCATATCAAGAATATTGGAGGTATTGATGTTATGGCGATAGGTACAGACTTTGACGGTACTATGCACGCCTCAGAGATAGCCCATATAGGAGAAATGGATAAACTGTCATCTGCCTTGAAGCAAAATGGATTTAGCGAGGAAGAAATAGATAAGGTATACTATAAAAATGCGTTGAGAGTCATAAAGGATGTACTATAGAATACTGATTTTTGTATAAATATCTTGAAGGGCATCTATGCTTATGCTATTACCGCACTGCAGTATCTTATTAATCGTTTCCACAAAGCCCTGTATATAAAAGGGTTTGATGATATAGCCCTTGGCACCCAGATTCAGACTTTGACTAATAAAGCTGCTGCTGCTTTCACTGCTCAGCATTATGACCTTTGCATGGGGATGCTTTGACATAATTGTACGAAGGGCTTCCAAACCGTTCATAAAGGGCATATTTATGTCCATGGCCACTAAATCAGGCTGGTATTTATCAAACTCCAGGCAAGCTTCATAGCCATTGCCGGCCTCAGCGATAATGGTATGTCCTGCTTCCGTTAGTATTGCTTTAAGAGCCTCTCTAATTAATGATGAATCGTCAGCTATTAATATATTTGCCATATGACACCCCTGCACTAAAATTTGGACTTGTCCATATTAGATTATAGTCAGGGAACACAGATTTTATGCCTGGATTATTTATAAATTTATATATTTATAATAATAGCTTTTCCAATTTGTTTGAAGGAAAAAGAAGTGCCAAAAGGCATAATATGAACAATAAAATATTTTAGAAAGTACTAAGATGATATCGCTTTATTAAGATATCGTTATAGATAAAGGCAGAGTATGATAATACTCTTTTTCTATATGTTGTTGGTTTTTGCACATATTTAATTCACTTATTTATTACAATAATAGAATAGTCATAAGGAACAAAATTGGAGTGATACAACAAATGATAGATTTAAAGCAGATATTTGAAGAGTTTGATAAGCATTTGATGGAGGATGATATGCCGTCGAAGTATTTTGAAGCAATGCTGAAACAAGGCTTGTTTTACAAGGTATATCCCTTTACGATGCTTGGAGACCTTATTAAGACACCTCAATCCCTTCAGCATCATCCTGAGGGTAATGTATGGAACCATACCATGATGGTGGTAGACCGTGCCGCAAAGCATAGGATGGAAAGCTGCAGTCCAAGGAACTTTATGTGGGCTGCCTTGCTGCATGATTTGGGAAAGCCGGATACCACAAAGACAAGAAAGGGCAAAGTAACTTCTTATGATCACGATAAGCTGGGAGAAAAGTTGGCTGTGAAATTTCTTACTCCCTTAACGGAGGACAAGGTCTTCATCAATGCAGTTGCTAAAATGGTAAGATGGCATATGCAGACACTTTTTGTGGTGAAGGACATGGCTTTTGCTGATGTCAAAACAATGCTGCAGCAGGTAAAGCTGGAGGAAATTGCACTGCTTTCATTATGCGACAGGCTGGGCAGAGGTAAAATGACACAAGAAAAGGAAGCCCATGAAAGAGCTAATATAGAGCAATTCATACAGAAATCTCGAGCAAGTGAAGCTGACGGTTCATGATGGCAGCAAAAGAAGGAATTTTCAGAAAAATATTGAAATATCTATAGCACTTGGAGAATAATGGGGGGGTATAGATGAATAAAATTACTTGGTTATTTATAAGTGCAGGACAAGCACTTGACATTGTCCCTAAAGAATATAGCCAAGAAATACATTATGAAGTAACGAATAAAAACTTAGACCGAATCGTCGCATTATCAGTATTGCTGATTTTTATGAATGTGCTTATGATTATGGTTGATTTGACAGTCTATTACCCAAAATGGAGAATAAACAGCGGGTACATAAACCTCTTTTATGCACATGGATTCATGGTGATAGAAAGAAGCTTATCTATCTTAATATTTTATGCAGTAAGAATGAAAAAAATGGATGGAAAATACAAACTGAAGAATTTCTTTGTGATTTACAGCTGTATTGTTGCGTTAGCATGGTGTTCATATTTAAGCGTAAATGCACAGGGTATTCATGGACAAATATCAGCTTTTATTATAGGGAGCTTCTCTATTGCATCAACAGTACTGCTGTTTCCAATGCAGAGTCTTACAATTTTTATCATAAACGCTACCTTCTTTGCAATTATGTTATATTTCACACCTATGATAAACGGTAACTTTGCAAGTAATGCCATAAATACGCTTTTTGTTGCAGCTTTTTCACTATTAATGTCGCATATAAATATATCTATGTATTGTAAGGATTATAAAAATAAGAAAACGATACAAAAACAAGCTCAGGAATTGGAGATATCCAGAAGTATATTGGAGGAAACTGTAAAGCAAAGAACAGCGGATCTTATAAAAACCAATGAGCAGCTTGTTAAGGAAATGGAAATAAGGAATGAAATTGAAAGACAGGCTACAAGAATAAGTTGTATGTATGAAGAAAATGCGATGCTTCTCAGAAAAGTCAAAGAATATGAGGAGCTGCGCAATGTATTTTTTGCCAACCTTTCTCATGAGCTGCGTACTCCTCTAAATGTAATATTTTCTGCTCAGCAAATGATGCATTTAGTTATAAGCAAGCAAGCTTGTACAGATTGTAAAAATCAGATTATCAAATATAACAGAATAGTGAAGCAAAACTGCTATAGGCTAATAAGGCTTATAGGAAATTTGATCGATATTACGAAGATTGATGCCAAATACTTTGAAATTAACAAGAAGAATTGCGATATTGTAAATGTTGTAGAAAACATCACGCAGTCTGTGGCTGATTATATAAAAGATAAGAATATAGAGCTTTTCTTTGAAACTGAAATAGAGAAAAGAATTATTGCCTTCGACCCTGATAAAGTAGAAAGAATCATGCTGAATTTACTTTCAAACGCAGTTAAATTTACACCGGAAAATGGGCAGATAAATGTAAAAGTGCGATTGCTTGAAGGCTATGTTGCGATACACATCATAGATAACGGCATAGGAATAAGCAAAGAAATGCAAGACAGAGTATTTGAACGATTTATACAAGCTGATAAGTCAATAAAGAGGAGTCGAGAGGGTAGCGGTATAGGATTATCTCTTGTTAAATCCTTGGTAGATCTCCATGAAGGGAAGATCTCATTGAAAAGTGAGGCAGGGAAGGGGAGTGAGTTCATCGTTGAGCTTCCTGATGAATTCATGCCTTATGAGAATTGTATTGCCTGCGTTTGTGAAGATAATGGTAAAAATATAGAGACTATTAACATAGAATTCTCAGATATTTATGCTTAATGAGCTCCTACAAGAATAGAAAAAGTATGCCCAAGGGCATACTTTTATATTTTAATTATTTTTAAAAAAAACATCTACTCTACGATTGAACTTACGGCCTTCAGGGGATGAGTTATCCTTAAGGGGCTTGTCCGAGCCATTGGCTACTATAATTAATCTTTTCGAATCAATGCCCTTGCTTTTTAGATAATTTGCAATGGATTGGGCTCTTAACATAGACAAATTATAGTTAATGGCTTTATGCTTTTGGCTTAAAGGAAATTGTGTAGCACTGTTTCCTTCAACCTGTATTTCTACAGTGTCATGCTGTAGTGCAGCTTCTAAAAATAGATTTAAGGCTTCGCTGTATTCAGTATCAAAGCTGGTCATATCAGCCTTAAAATATATAGTAACCTTTAATTTTTCCCAAGACTCCTCTTCTTCTACGCTAATCGGAGGAGGTTCGGGCTTAGAGGCAAGCTGCGGAGTTTCAATGTTAGGCTTGCTATAGTTATAGTAATTGGCGTCTTTATTATTAAAGAAAATGCCTAAAGAAATACAAAATATAATAAAAGTGCAAAATGTTACTATAACTACCTTTCCCTTTTTGGTAAGCCTATATTTAACCATATAAACACATCCGATTGCTATTTGGATTTATTTTCTACAAAATCAATGATATTAGAAATCTTCTGGATTTCAAATTCTATTTCTGCCTTTTGAGCATCTCTGATTTTCTGTCTTTCTTCTATAATTCTATTGTGATAAGCAATTCTCTCATTGAGCTTGCGTATTTGCTTTTCATTGGCTGCAATGGTTTCAGCAACATTGCCTGAAAAGTCTTCAAAATATTTGTTAAGTACTTCTAATCTCTTATTTCCATCTTTCAGCAAACAAATAATATCCAGCTGTGATGCGGATATAAGATTAATGATAGATTGTCTCTTAATATCTGCCGGTAAGTTGTTTGGCAGAGCTTTTATAAAGTTTTCTATCAAGTAGACAGTACTTGTTTCCTTTGTTTCCAACCCGAACTTTTCAAAAATCTCTTTAATTGGAAGCTTCTCAACTGAGGCTTTGTCGGCACGCTCCTGCGCATCTCCCGGCTCATTGATTTCACTAACCAATTTAACATCTGAAGTTATAGCAGCATCATCATCTAACATATCAAAGCCCTCTTCTTCGCTTGTTTTTGTAATTGGTTCAATTAAGCCTAAACGCTCTAGCAAAGGTCTTTTGTTTTTTCCGTCTAACCCCTTGTCATTTGGAAAAAATGACTTGTCCGGAACAACATTAATTTCTGAATTAAGTTTTTTAGCCATTAGTTTTCCTCCCCCTAACAGAATATGGCGCGTAGAGTAAGAATTCTTCTTATGTTCAACCTAAAATAACAGTTATAAAGTCAAAAAATGCAGAATAATGCATTATTATTAATATTATAACAGCAAAATTCTAATCTTCCAACAATTTTATCGGGAAATATATAAAATACATCAATATTTTTGGTTTCTTGACGTAAATTTTAATTATTACTGTTGAATTTAAATTGCAAGGGATATAAATTCTTTATCTATATATAATGAAGATATTTTATAAACACAAAATACAAATTAGGAATGCTGTTCCATAAATTTAGTATTTCAACAAGCTAAACAAACTATTCTTATGATGGCAATCGATGAACCTGGAAGCAGGTTTTCTGCATCAATAGCAGCTTGTGAAAAAAGTATTTTTGTTGAGGGAGTTCTGTAATGGATATTTATATGAGAAATGTTGTTTTTATTATATTAACTTGTATTAGGACAAATTACAAGCATTGTTTCCCATTTTTGACATTACATTGATAAATTCGACGCGTTCATTTAATTTCCTCTATTTTTAGCAGTAATTTGTTTTTCCTTCGAACAAAATTTGGTAGTTTTCGTCTAACTTATAGTGTTTGTGGATGCATTGTATGTACAATATATTCTCAGTTTCATTAATAGGGACAGGTGAAGCCGGCATATATTTAACTAAATATGATATTTAGCAATATTGAAATGGGGTGTCGAATTGAGGAAAAGGTTTATTATAGTAATGATCCTTGTGCTTTTGCTGATTTTCGCAGGAGTTTTTGCATATTTGCAAAGAGGGTTAAATAGTGAACTGCAGGATAAAGGGGAACAAGATACGGACCCTATAGAAAGCGGTGAGGAGCTTTATGTGATAAGGGATAATGGACGATATGGGTACATAAACAAGTCTGGATTGGTAGTAATAAAGCCTCAATTTGAAGATGCCTATAATTTTAGTGAAGGTTTAGCCAGAATATCCGTGCAGCATAAATATGGCTTTATAGATAAGGACGGTAAAATCGTCATAGAGCCTGTTTTCGATGATGCAGGAGATTTTATAGAAGGCATGGTCAGAGTTTCTATTGATAACAAATATGGCTTTATAGACAAAGCGGGAAAGGCAGCTATACCCTTGGAATATGAGGTGGTTAGCGAGTTTTCAGAAGGCCTTGCAGGAATATATGCACAGGGTAAATGGGGTTTTATAAACAATAAGGGAAAAGTAGTGATACAGCCAAGGTTTAATAATGTAGGCTTTTTTAAAAACGGACTTGCTCCTGTCAGTGAAAATGAGCTATATGGATACATCAATAAAAAAGGACAATACGTTATTGAACCTAAGTACAATTACGCCAACAATTTCAGTGAGCATTTGGCAATGGTAGGAATTGATAATAAATACGGATATATTGATATCAAAGGAAATGAGGTAATACAGCTCAAATATCAGAGCGGCTTTGATTTTTCTGAGGGCCTTGCCGCAGTTATGGAGGCGGGTAAATGGGGCTTCATAGACAAAAAAGGCAGTTTCTTGATAAAGCCTGCCTATGAGACAGCAGATAGCTTTAGTGAAGGTAGAGCTGCGGTATATGACGGAAAATACTGGGGTTATGCCGACGGCTTTGGCAATATCGTCATTAACCCTCAATTTAGTTATGTAGAAAGGTTTTCTAAGGGTTTAGCTGCAGTAAGAGTAGATGAGGCGTCTTCCTATGTGGATTTAAATGGAAGGCTTGTTTGGCGTGAGGTTGAGGACATTGATATACAAGGTACTGATGGGGTACTTGGAAGATTGATAAAAATGAGAATACAAAGTGACGAATATGACTTGATTATAGAATATCCCTACGTGTTGGATATGAGTAATCATGAGCTGCAAAATAAGATAAACCAGCTGATAAAGGATCAGAGCGGGACAGATTATAAGGGTAGACCTAATGAAACCTTCAGGCAGGATTATGATGTAATGCTTAATAAAAACGGCATACTAAGCATACTAAATCAATCTGATATGTATATGGAGGGAGCTGCACATGGATTAAGCATGCGAAGTGCAATCAATATCGATATGCTGGATGGTAAATTATATGCCTTAAGCGATCTGTTCAAGGCCAATGCAGATTATAAGAGCAAATTGAACACAATAATCAAGAAGAAGCTGGCAGATGATAATATACCACTTCTAAGGGAGTTTGAAGGTATCGGTGACAAACAGGAATATTATTTGACAGATAAGGAGCTTGTTGTATACTATCAGCTTTATGACTATACCCCTTATGCTTATGGCTTCTTAGAGTTTTATATACCCTATGAGGATATCGCGAATATCATTGAAAAGAAAGGTCCCATAGGCAGAATGCTAGAGGTAAAATAGAGCTTGTGCTCATAGAAGTAAAGAACCAGATGTGATATAATACAAATCGTAATAACCCAAATGAATACACAGGAGAGAAAATAATGAAAAGAATATTAAGTGCTGTCTTGATATTGATTTTAACGATGTCAATATTTAGCGGCTGTGCGACAACCGGTAAAAATGTGCAAAGCACAAAGGATAATGAAGTACTCACGCAGCTTAATGCCATGAAGGAACAAAATAAGAAACCAAAGGAAATGTTTGAATATCTAAATCAAAATATTAAAGAAATGAATAAGGCTTCTGCCACCGAAGCGGCAGGCATACTTGTAAATGTTCTGGAGGAGTATGAAACCACTTACAATGAGCAGTTATATACAGGTAATATTCCAGATTTAATGTATCAATATTTTGAATTTGCCTTTGATTATAGCAAAATTGAGTCCATCAAGGAATCTGAGCTCAAGGCGCTATTATATGACATTACTTTAGGAGGCTTTAAGATTGTAGATGCCGAAGGAACCTTTATGGTAATTGTGGACTATGATGCTTTAAAAACCTTCAATGAATATATAGAGGATGAATTAAAAACTTATATTGATATCATGTCATTGATGTACAGTGACCCTGTTGCCATTGATGCAAGTATTATGGTGAATCCAGAAGAGCTGGAAAAACGAATTGTTCAAATGGAAGACTACATAAAAAGCTATGATAATGCACGTCGAAAAGAGATCATGACCAGCTTGTATCTTGGTTATATGATGGTTTATATGAGCGGTACAGATAATACCCCGATTTTTGACTATGATTCAGGTACTATGAATGCGAATATGTTCAAGACCTTCGAAAAAGCTGCTGTAACGCATAAAGATACTATATTTGGCAAGGTTATGAGTAAATACGTACAGATTCTGAAGCAAGAGAGCTTCACCAATACAGAAAAGGTTCAGGATTTTATTCTCAATATTGATATTGCTGTAAGTGACGAGCTTGCAAAATTAAAGAAAAAATAACTGCAGAGAATTTAAGGCTTCCGGAAAAGATTGACAGCTATTGGGAAAAAATAGTATAATGAATTTGATATTTTCTAAGAAAGATGGGTGTATATGAGTTTGTTCATATATGCCCTTTTATCATTTACAATTACAACATAAAATAAGGAGGAGAATTCATGAAGAATTACAATGAATTTGAGCAGAGCATCAAAGAATCCTTAGAGGAGTTTAGACTTGGCTATAAGAAGCGGGATATAGAAGTTGTAGATGAATATATAGAAAGTCTGTTTTTAAAAGATGAAAAGACAGCTATTTTGGGAACTAGCTTTGGTGAATGGATGATGGGGACTGCGGGGGCAAAGGAGCTTGTACAGTCAGACTGGAAGTATTGGGGCGATGTAGATATAGACACAGACAATGCCTGCATAAGCATATTTGATGACGCTGCCTTTGTCAGTCTCAAGGGAACGGTAAGATATCAATTTGAATATACAGAAGAAAAATATGATAGCTATTTGAATTTTGTTAAGCAATTTTTTGATCCGTCCAATGAGCAATCTAAAATGAGTTCAAAAGCAAAAGCTGGCATTATGGGTTTTGTGTTAACGCACTTCAATCAGAACAGGAAAGAAGGCAAGAGAGAATACTTTTATCCCTTAAGAATAAATGCGGTTATGACGATGCAGAAAGATAGAGCGGTATTTCGCTTTATGAAGTTCTCTATGGATTATTATAATAAATATCCTGAGTTGCGGATTGATAATCAGATGATGGACATAAACGAATATTACCAGCAGCAAAGTGATTTTGCTGAAGCATTTATGAAAGAGCAAAGACCGGAAATTAAGGATGTCATTAAGGAATTTAAGAAACTCATTGAAAAAGGCTTTAATAAGAGTGGTACAAAGGATGAGGTTAGAAATAGCTTTTGCAGCAATAGCCCCTATATAACGGACACTGCAGGAAAACTACATAAAGACGAAGTGCTGCTTGATTTTATTGAAGGTCAAAGAGAAGTCTGGGAAAAGCTTGCTATTGATTTTAAGGCTGTATATGCTGATGTTCAAGGAAGCACAGCCTGGTTAATATGCAACGGGCTGGCAAGCAAAAATATCAGCCAAGAAAAAGGCGCAGAGATGTTAATGTCTGATATCAAAAACACAGTGGAGCGAAATATGACATCTAAGGACAAGTTGTTTATTGTACAAAAAGAGGTTGCAAACTATTTCCTGCAGCAGGCAAAGGGAGAATGTTTCTTATGGCCTGTAAGAATTGCAGTTATGCTTGTGGCGGAAGATAATAAATGGAAAATACACAACATGAGCCTTTCCTATCCCTACTATTATATCCTAGAGGATAAATATACCGGTGCAGAAATGATATAATATAGTAGGCAATAATCTAAAACATAGGAGAAATCATGATAATTTTTGATGCTCTTCAAAGTGTATTAAGTATAATAATTATAATAGGAATAGGCTATTTATTGACTCGGAAGGGTTGGTTTGATGAAGCAACCGGAAGACTTTTTACTAGAATCGTAATCAATGTTTCATTGCCTGCTATGATGCTCTCTAATATGATGAACACCTTTGACAGAGAGGCACTGATAAGCGGGATTGAGGGCGTAGTAATACCTTTTGCTTCCATACTTATCAGCTTTGGGATTTCGATAGCTGTAAGCTATATGCTGCATATAGAAAAAAATAGAAGAGGTATATTTCAAACAATGTTTTTTTCATCAAATACCATATTTATGGGCATGCCCGTAAATACGGCTCTTTTTGGAGAACAAAGCACACCCTACGTACTATTGTACTATATTGCAAATACGACCTTGTTTTGGACCTTGGGCATTTATCTGTTACAGAGAGATGGAGGAAAAAGGGAGAGAAGGTTGTTTTCTATGGATACGGTAAAGGGAATTTTTAGTCCACCCTTGATGGGTTTCCTCTTAGCATTTGTACTGATTATGCTTGATATAAAGCTGCCAAGCTTTGCAATGGACACAGCCAAGTATTTAGGAAATATTACAACACCCTTGTCGTTGCTTTTTATAGGAATAACCTTTAGCAGTATAAGTCTCAAGGATATACATTTTAGCAGGGATATGTTCGCGATATTGGCGGGAAGATTTTTGATAGCACCATTCATCGTAATTATTTTATCGAATGTTATGGGCATTCCATGGATTATGAAGGCTGTATTTACGATACAAGCAGCGATGCCGATTGCCACTCAAGTATCCATAGTAAGCAAGGCTTATGACGCAGATTATCAATATGCAACCGTCATGGTTACCATTACTACAACAGCGACAATAATATTTATACCAATATGCAGAGCCTTATTGGGTTAAAATAAAAAAAGCAAAAAGCACAGTGTAGGCTGTGCTTTTTGCATGTTGGGAGGCATAGATTATTGGCTATAAGCTTTTTTTCTGCTTCGTAACATTAAACAGATTAGAAGCATTGATTTCATAAATAATATCTTTCATTTTTTGATGTATTTCGTCTTCTCTTAGTAGATAGCTGTGGGTAATTCCTGTTATATCAGTATGGTTTTGTACTGCGCCATATAACATTTTAATAAGCTTATCACTATCGAAATACTCCAATCTGAATTCCTCATCTTCATCAAATGCATGAACGGGAAAAGGAGTAAGCAGGCCATTTGATACTTGGTACTGCTCTCTATATATATTATGGGACTCATAGCCTATTTGAGTGAGGGCCTTAACCGCTTTTGCAGTATCATTATTCATTGAAAAATAACCGCCTCTAAATGCTTGCAGTTCGGTTATTCCATTTTGAGCAAGATATTCAGCTGAATGCTTGACCAAGGAAAATTGCTCCCTGTAGCTATAAGCACCTATCAAATCTTCTTCTTCTGTAACAAAGCTGCATTGTTGCTGAATCGCCGGAGGCAAATTATTAGGATGGATATGCAAGCCAAATACAACCTTATAGTTATTTTTAACAGACTCAACTATTCCTAACTGCTTCATCATATCTGCAAAATATGGAGTTATAAAAAGCACAGTGCCGATATTTGCATTGGTGTTGAGGTCTAAGAATCTTTCCAGATTCGCTACATTTTCTCTTAAGTTCTTATCAAAGTTGGTTCCTTCACAATCCATCGTCATCAATAAGTTAAAATTAGTTCTTTTTAATAGGGAATCCAAGTATGTTTTCATATAAATACCTCCTTTGCCTTGATAAGTTACAACTTGCGTGTTACAATCAAGTTGTAACCTACTAACAACTTGATTGTAACATATAAGTTTTATGTTGTCAAAAAATAGGATAATTTTTTACGGGGGGTAATATAATGAAGACTATTGGATTTCCAAGGATGCACAAGGAAACAAATGAAAAAAGAGATTTTCTGCCTGATTTTTTTGAGAAGCTTGTAGACTATAATTCGGAAATATTTCTTGAATCAGGCTATGGAGAATCCTTAGGATATAAAGAAGAGGATTATTTGAGAAAAAATCCAAAGATCAAATTTGTAGATAATACAGATTGTTATTCAAAGGATATGGTTGTGGTTTTGAGATGCCCGGAGATATATGAATTAGATAAGATGAGTGACGGCAGCACTTTAGTAAGTATGCTTCACTATCCAACCAGGTCAAAAAGAGTTCAATATCTGAAGAGAAGAAATATATTTGGTGTATCAATGGATGCAATCAGAAATGATTTGATGGACAGAATAGTAGTTGACTATAAGGGTACTGCCGGCAATGGCATGGAAATAGCCTTTTCGGAATTGTATAAGAATATAGAGAACCATGAAGTAACGCCGAGACCTCTAAATGTCAGCATTATCGGTATGGGTATGGTTGGCTTGATGGCGGCAAAAGCTGCAGGAAAATATGGAACTAGTAAAAATGAGGAGCTATTCAAGGCCAAGGGATTACAGCCGGTAATGGTGAATATGCTGTCGCGGAATATTACATCAGATAGGCATATAATGAAGAAAGTCTTAACAAAAACAGATATTTTGGTGGATGCTTCAAATAGAGACGACGCAACGAAATACATTGTAGATAACAGCTTGCTTGCCGATTTACCTCAGCATGCCGTTATATTGGATTTATCGGTAGACCCATATATGGAAGATATTCAGCCTATACAGGTAAAGGCAATTGAGGGAATACCTACAGGCACATTGGATAAATATGTTTTTTATCCGAGAGATAAAGAGTATTCAGAAATACCTGAGTGTGTAAGTACACAGAATAGAAGGACGGTTGTAGGCTGCAATGCATGGCCGGGCATAAACCCCAAAAGCTGTATGCAGCTTTATGGAACACAATTGATGCCCATCATTAAGCTTCTAACGAATACAGACACAACAGAGTTTTCAGAAAATCACGATAATTTTTTTGTCAGAGCGATATATAGATCAACTTTGGAGTTCTTTGAAAAATCATTGTAGAAATTTATCAAAACTTGTTGTATGATTGATGTGTGATAGCTTTGAATAAAATTTTATTTAAGACAAATAAATAATATATTGATGCTAATTCGGAGGCGTTGAAATGACTCATGTGGAAGAGCATAAACCAATATACAAAAAAATTGCAATAGACATTGCAAACAAAATCGTCAAAGGCGATATAAAAGAAAAGGATAAAATAAGCGGTCGTTCTGTTCTGGCCAGCATGTACAATGTATCACCGGAGACCATAAGAAGAGCAGTGGCACTGCTGCATGAATCAGAAGTTGTATCTGTATCTCAGGGAAGCGGCATTGAAGTACTTTCCATATCTGCCGCAGAGCGATTTATTATCAAAAATAAGGATAATGAATATTTAATTTCTGTAAAAGAAAATATCAGAACGCTTTTGGAGCAGCATAGAAAACTGGATGAGCAAATTCAAAAAAGCTTTGAAGAAATTACAGACTATGTAGAGCGCTTTCAAAATATTTCACCTTTTACACTAATTGAAATAGAAATTAATAACAAGTGCAAGATACTTGGTAAGAGGATATCTGAAACAAGATTTTTTCAGAATACCGGAGCTACAATCATTGCATATAGAAGAAATGGTGAAATCATTATATCCCCTGGACCTGATTATATTTTCTTAGAGGGAGATATTATTGTTGTTACAGGAATAAAGGATGTATATGACAGCGTATACGATTATATATATTAAGCCGCTGAATGTCCTTGCAGAATACTGCAGGGACATTGTTATGCTTTGTTGTTTTAATATGTCAGCAATTTTACAAATTACATTATAAGCTTGCGAAAGGATTAGCGTGATGGATATAGCAGCAGCTCTGATATTTATATTCTTTTCTCTAATATTCAGCGTTTATAGAAATATAAACATCGTATACCCTTTATTTATAGGACTCTTACTTTTGATGCTTGTAGCTAAAAGAAGAGGATTTAAACTTCGGGATATATTCAATATGGTCTTAAAGGGAGGACAAAAATCTTTAATGATTATAAGGATTTTTGTGTTGATCGGTGCAATAACTGCTGTCTGGAGAGCTTCCGGAACGGTTGCCTTTATTGTTTATCATGGGATTGAGCTGATGAATCCTCAGTATTTTATTCTCTATGCATTTATATTAAGCTGTATTGTATCTTTTCTGCTTGGAACTGCCTTTGGTACAGTGGGAACGATCGGTATTGTAATGATGATTCTTGCCAGAAGCGGCAATGTAGATATAAATATTGCTGCAGGTGCAATTATTGCAGGCGCGTATTTTGGGGACAGAGGATCCCCCATGTCATCCAGCGCTGTATTAACAGCCAGTGTAACAGATACTGATTTGTATACAAACGTTAAAAACATGTTTAAAACTGCGCTTGTACCTTTGATATTGTCTATTGTAATTTATTTTGTATTATCTTTGTACAACCCCTTGGTGTTTACAGACAACAATATGCTGAATACCATTTCAGAGGTATTTAAGATTCATATAGCAGCCATTCTGCCTGCCGCCGCAATTCTAATTTTAGCTGCCTTCAGGGTGGATGTAAAAATCTCCATGCTTGTCAGTATCATCATAGGAATGCTGCTTGCGTTTATATTACAGGGTTATTCAATACCGAACATACTTAAATATTCGATATTTGGTTTTAACCTGGAGGGTGCAGGGATATTCAATGATATTATCAAAGGTGGTGGAATACTATCAATGATTAAAATATCCTTGATCGTTATGATTTCATCGGCTTATTCAGGCATTTTTGAAGGAACCCAGATGCTGCGGGAAATCCAGCGGGTCCTGGAAGTAATAGCTGAGAAATATGGAATATTTGTATCAATCATTATTTCAAGCCTGATTACTGCGTCTTTAGGGTGTACCCAAGCTCTTGCAATACTATTGACGAATCAGCTTATTAAGGACACTTATTATAAGCAAAAAAGGGACAAGTATGAGCTGGCAATAGATATAGAGAATTCCGCAGTGGTAATAGCACCGCTTATACCATGGAATATCGGTGGAGCAGTGCCTGCAGCAACGCTTGCAGCCAGCGTGGGCTTCATACCCTATGCCTTTTATTTATACCTGATTCCAATATACAGTTTAATCGTGAAAAAGCTAAAAAAGAAATCATAAAATAAGTCCTGCAAAGTGATAGACACTCTGCAGGACTTTTCATTAATATGCATCATAGCTGAAGCTTCTTTCCTTGGTTTTCTTGGATTGAAGCTTTGTCTTACGCTGAGCCAGCTTCACCGCGTTGTTCTGCTTTTTCTCAAGATAGTACAGCTCTTTTTCAAGCTTTTTATAGCTTTCTAAGCGCTCTTCTTCAATGATGCCGCTCTCTATGGCTTCTCTTATTGCGCAGCCCGGCTCTTTTTCATGCTTGCAATCCTTGAAGAAGCAATTTGCCGCAACAGATTCTATATCCTCAAAGGCTTCTTGTAAGCCCTCTCCTGCATCCCAAAGCTGAATCTCTCTCATACCGGGGGTATCTATAATCAAACCGCCATCAGGCAGTACAAATATTTCACGATGGGTGGAAGTGTGTTTCCCCTTTTGACCATCGTTTCGCAGCTCTTGGACCTTTTGAATCTTTTCACCCAGGAAATAGTTGATTATGCTGGATTTGCCTACGCCGGAGGAGCCCAATAAGGCAACGGTATGCCCTTCCTTAAAGTATTGCTTGAGTTCTAAAATCCCAGCCTCCTCAAATGTGCTTACCGCATGGACAGGCACCCCAAGGGCAACTGACTCTGTTTCAGCAATCATTTCCTCCAAGTTTTCACATAAGTCGGATTTGCTTAATACAATAACCGGATTGGCGCCGCTTTCCCAGGCTAGCAGCAGGTAACGCTCTATTCTACGGGGATTAAAATCATTGTTCATAGAATTTACGATAAATACCGTATCAATATTGGAAGCAATAATTTGCTCTCTGGTGTTTGTACCTGCAACCTTTCTGGAGAATTTGCTTTTACGAGGCAATACATGATGGATCGTGCCCCTATTTTCATTTTGTCTTGGTGTAATAACCACCCAGTCACCTACTGCCGGGAAGTCCTGCTGCAGCTCTGCACCATAAAGCAGCTTGCCGGATATTTCAGCCAGGAGCTCTCCTCCCTCATAAATTACTTTGTAGAAGCTTTTGTATTCTGCAAACACTCTGCCAGCCACATAACCCTGAGCTTTATATTCTTGAAAGGCATTTTCATATGCCTCATTCCAACCTAATATATTTAAATTCATTAAAATATCTACCTCATTTCTTTAGCCGATTGATTTTG